>JALEJQ010000104.1 GCA_022769565.1 Oscillospiraceae bacterium | reverse complement strand
CTCAGTCTATGCTCGCTCAGGCAAATCAGCTTCCTCAGGGCGTTCTTTCCCTCCTCCAGTAAGTCTGATTTCTCTGATTCAATGCAGAAAACAGCGGCTTAAAACCGCATAAAAAGCCCCCCGGCGTGAAAAACATCACTCTGGGGGGCTTTGTTTTTATGCTTGACAACCGCTTTAATAGGGTGTATAATAAATTAACAGTCGGACACACCATTAAACGGTGCGTCGCTCTTAAGCTATTGCCGATAACCGCCTGAGTATGGTCGCTGAGGCGGTTATTTCTTTAATAACCAATTTATTAAATTTAAAATTGACAAGCTGCATTATATGTGATATAATAAATTGGTAGTACCAATTTATTATAAGGAGCGCATAGAAATGAAATTTTTTCGTCAATTGTGTATAATACTGGCAGTTTCTTTTATAGGGGAAATACTGCATTTTTTCATACCTCTGCCTGTTCCTGCCGGAATATACGGGATAACCCTGCTTTTTATCGGACTTGAAACAAAAATAATACCCAAAAGCTCCGTCAAGGAGACAAGCGACCTTCTTATCGACATTATGCCGGTAATGCTTGTTCCTGCGGCGGTGGAGCTTATGGATTCATGGGGCGTTATAAAGCCTAACCTGCTGAAATTTGCCGCAGCTACGGTAATTTCCACCTTTGCGGTAATGGCGGTATCGGGTCTTGTCACTCAGGCTGTTATACGGCTCAAAGCAAAGAAGGTGAACACGAAATGAGAGATATGCTTGCAAATTCCGTGTTTTTCGGTGTGATCTTAAGCTCTGCTTCATATATACTGGGCTTGCAGCTGAAAAAGAAATTCAAGTCTGCGGTGTTCAATCCGCTGCTTATTTCCATTGCGGTCACTATCGCCGTGCTTCTGCTGATGAAGATAGATTACAGCAGCTATTATGAAAGCGCAAAGTATCTGAGCTGGTTCCTTACGCCTGCAACGGTGTGTCTGGCGGTGCCCCTTTATGAACAGTTTGAAATGCTGAAAAAGAACTGGCTGGCGGTAGTTCTTGGCATAGGCTCGGGGGTGCTGACAAGTATGGGTACGATACTTGCTCTTGCTCTGCTGTGCAGCTTCGGTCACAAGGAATATGTAACGTTTCTGCCGAAATCCATTACAACGGCTATCGGAATGGGTGCTTCGGAGGAGCTTGGGGGATATGTGGCGATAACGGTCACGGTCATAATCATAACGGGCGTACTGGGAAATATTTTCGGAGAGCTTGTGTTTAAGCTGCTGAAGATAAAAGAACCCGTGGCAAAGGGTATCGCTCTGGGCAGCTCCGCTCACGTTCTCGGAACGGTCAAGGCAATGGAGCTTGGAGAGGTAGAAGGCGCAATGAGCAGTCTTTCCGTAGTTACGGCAGGAATTCTCACGGTCATTGCAGCGCCGATATTTGCAAACATTATTTAACATTATATAGGAGGGGACTTATGACGGAAAAAAGCAGGGAATATCACAGGGCGGTGGATTACCTCTGCAGCCTTATAGAAAGCGGAGAAATTACAGAGGGGCAAAAGCTGCCCTCGGAGCGCAGCATTGCCGAAACACTTTCCATAAGCCGCAATTCCATAAGAGAAGCGCTGCGCAGCCTTGAAAATATGGGGGTCGTGGAAAGCCGTGTAGGCTCGGGAAGCTATCTTTCCTGCAACGCTTCGGAGACCATTTCCGAAACCATTGAAATGATGCTGCTTATAAAGCGTACCAACCGCAGCGAGGTTTGTTCCTTCCGCAGAAATATGGAAAAGGCTGTCTGCAGGGAAATAATCGACAGCGGCAGCTTCAGCAGGTGGGAACCGAAAATTTCGGCGGTGCTCCATAAGTCGGACAACGCCGCAGGTAACTGCGAGCTTGTGCTTCTTGACGAAGAATTCCATTTTCTGCTGGTGAAAGCTACGGAAAACAGCCTTTGGATAACCATTCTTGATGCGGTGGCAAAGATCTACCGCCGCTGGATAAACAAGGCTCTCAGCAATGCTGCGGAGGATGTAAAAGGACAGCTTAAAAACGCTCACAGGCTTATTGTAAAGGCTCTCGGGGAGGGCGATTTTGCCGCCTGCTGCCGTGCAATAGATTATCATTACGACATAGCCGACCGTGAGCTTAGCAAACTTGAAATGGAAAGGCGGATAAAGTGATGAGATACAAGCTTGCGGTATTTGACCTTGACGGAACGATACTTAACACCCTTGACGACCTTGCGGACAGCCTTAATTTTGCGCTGAGAAGCTCCGGCTTCCCCGAAAGAAGCATTGACGAGGTAAGGAATTTCGTTGGCAACGGCATAAGAAAGCTCATTGAAAGAGGTGTACCTGCAGGAACGGATACCGCCGCCATTGATAAGGTACACAGCTGCTTTACCGCACACTACAAGGCACACTGCGCCGACAAGACAAGACCCTATGACGGGATAACAGAGCTTCTGGGCAGGCTGAAGGATTCCGGATGTCTTACGGCGGTAGTTTCCAACAAGGCAGATTACGGCGTACAGGAGCTTTGCGCCCGTTATTTCCCGGGAATGTTCGATCTTGCTGTAGGGGAGCGTGAAGGGATAAGAAAAAAGCCTGCGCCCGATTCGGTGAACGAGGTGCTGAGAAGGCTTGGTGTTTCAAATAAAGAATCGGTGTACATAGGCGATTCCGATGTTGACATTGAAACGGCGAAGAATGCGGAAATGGACTGCATCGGTGTTGAATGGGGATTCCGTGGACGGGAATTTCTTGAAGCCCACGGAGCAAAGGTAATTGCCGCAAAAGCCGAGGATATAGAAAATATCATACTCGGATAAAAAAGACGCAGTTCACACCAAGACGGGGTGTGAACTGCGCCGTTCTTATTTATCGGGAAAAAATCCGCTCAGTATTTATTGGTTTCAAGAAATTCCTTTACTGCGGCGGAAGCGGTCTGCTCGTCTTCGCCCTCCACACGCAGGGTAATAGTATCTCCGCCCTTTACGCCAAGACCCATAAGCGCCATAATGCGGCGTGTGTCGGCTGATTTTTCACCTTTTACAACGGTAACGGTACTTTTGAACTCTGCTGCTTTTTTGGCAAGCTGACCTGCCGGACGGGCGTGAAGTCCCAGAGGGTCGTTCATAGTGTAAGTAAATTCTATCATAGCAATATCCTTTCGTTTTTACATAGTTTTATTAGTATTTCCGTGTGCCGGTTTTTAATACGTCCCCCATTTATGCCGTTACATTAATCATAGCATATTTTTATGAAAAAATCAACCGTTTCAGAGCCGGTTTTTGTTGGCTTTGCACATATGAAATATCAGGAAGTTTTTGCGGCAAAAATAATAACAGGTTATTTCGTGGGCAAAATACCGAAATTATGCGAAAACTATTGTAAAAACTGCAGAATACTTGTATAATAATAAGTGTATGCTTTAATTTTTGTTATTAAGGAAAGGACGGTTTTGCTTTGAAGGATAATAAAGCTCCTATTTCGCTTAAATTTGATTTAAAAACCTTTTTATACAGCAAAAGAATATACATTTTCGCTTTCTTTATCCCTGTTGTGGTGCTTTATATAGCCTATGCCATTTTCGGGGTCTACCCTTGGGGCAAGGAATCGGTGCTTGTTCTTGACCTGAACGGACAGTATGTTTATTACTTTGAGAATCTCCGTGACGCATTCTGGGGCAGGGGAAGCCTTGTCAATTCCTGGAGCCGCAACCTTTCGGGTGAAATAATAGGAATTTTTGCCTACTATCTGGCAAGTCCTTTCACACTTATCGTTATGCTGCTGCCAAGATGGATGATGACAGGCTCAATTATGATAATGCAGCTGTGCAAGGCAGGTGCGGCAGGCGTTTCAATGTGTCATTATCTTAACCGCCATAAAAAAATGACGGGCAGCACGGCGCTTATCTTTTCTGTTATCTATTCACTTATGGCGTATATGATAGTTCAGCTTATGGATCCCATGTGGCTGGACGGACTTATCTATCTGCCCCTTATCTGCAAGGGCATCGAAAAGACCGTTGATGAGAAAAAGTGGCTGTATTTCCTTATTCCCCTTGCCCTTATGTTCGTCGCAAACTTCTATATCGGCTGGATGCTGGCAATTTTCAGTATTCTTTACTTTATCGCATACTTTTTCTTCATTTCCGATACAGCCGTACCCTTTAAGTTCACAAATTTCCTTAAAAGCGGCGCACTGTTTGCCTGCGGAGGCGTTCTTGCGGCGGTCTGCTCGGCGTGGCTGCTCATACCCCTTTATTATTCCCTGAGCCTTGGCAAGTTCGAGTTTTCAAACCCGAATTTCACAATGAAGACCCAGTTTGATTTCATTGATTTCTTTGTAAATCTTCTGCCCAACGTTTACGATACCTGCCGTCCCGAGGGTTCGCCCGTTGTCTACTGCAGCGTTCTGACAATAATCCTTATACCTCTTTTCTTTATGAACAGCAACATAAAGCTGCGGAAGAAAATAGGCTGCGGACTGCTTGCGCTGTCGGTGGTGCTGTCTATGTATATGTCCACGGTGGATATAGTTTGGCACGGTTTTCAGGTGCCTAACTGGCTGCCCTACCGTTATTCCTTTACCTGCAGCTTTGTTCTCATTCTTATGGCTGCTCAGGCGTTCGAGCGCATCGAGGGCATAACCTACAAGGAAATAGGCGGAATGTTCTTCCTGCTGGCAGGCTATGTGCTTTATATCGACAAGCAGGGACTTGAAAACGTTACTCTGCTGGCAACGGTGTGGTTCACGATCTTCCTGGGCGCAGTTTACGCTCTGCTCCTTTATATGTACAAGAAGCATTACAACATCAAGCCCGTGCCCGTAATAATAGTGTTCTTCCTTATTGCGGAGCTTACCACATCCTCGGCTTACACAATGTATCAGATAGACAAGGACGTTGTTTATTCCAAGAATGCCTCCTATAACCGCTATATCACCCTCGGACGGAACACAGTTCAGAAAATTTACGAAATGGACGACGACCCCGTTTACCGTATCGAATCAAACTACCACCGCACCGTTAACGACGCTATGGCATTCGGTTCCTACGGCATTTCCCATTCAAGCTCCACCCTTAATTCCGCACCCATAGAGTTCCTTAACAAGCTGGGCTTCTCCTACGGCGGACATTATATCAAATACAAAGGCTCAACCTACGTTACCGACACTATTCTCGGCATAAGATACGTTATGGAGAAAGGCTCCGCAAAGCCTGACGAGGAAGGAAACATTACCGCTGCCGAAAATAAGCATTATGACAAAATGGTTCTTGCCAACGGTGACAATACCGATATTTTCTACGTTTACGAGAACCCCTACGCTCTGCCTGTGGCGTTTATGGCAAGCAATGATATTCTTGACGTTTCTCTTGAAGGTGATAACCCGTTCATCTGCCAGAACGTTCTCCTTTCCGCTCTTGTTGAGGACACCAAGGACGAGTATTTCAGGCAGATCGAAATAGACAAGATACTTCCCGAAAACGCCAAGCCCTCCACCTACGGCACCCACACCAAGTACGTTCCCAGAATAGAGGGGGAGAACTCCCACATTGAGTTCCTTTTCACCGCCCCCACCGAGGATATGATATATATGTATCTGCCCTCCAACTATGAGCGCAAGGTGAATGTATGGCTCAACAAGGAGTTCCTGGACTACTATTTTGAGGGCGGCAACAAGGTTATTCAGACTCTCGGACGTTTCAGCGAGGGGGAGAAAATTTCCCTTATAACTACCATTACGGAAGAAAAGAACGAGGTGCTTTTCGCAGACGAGTATTTCTACTATCTGGACGAAGAAGCCTTCCAAAAGTCTATAAACGAGCTTAAAGAAAATCCCCTTATGGTTGAAGAATTTAGCGAGGATCACCTTAAAGGAACGGTCACCGCAGACAAGGACGGCATACTTTTCACCACTATTTCGTGGGAGCCGGGCTGGACAATAAAGGTGGACGGCGAAAAGGTGGAGCCTGTGGAGCTTGTGGACGCACTTATCGGTATTCCCGTAAGCAAGGGTACTCACACTGTTGAAATGTCCTTCTTCCCCAAGGGAATGGCGGCAGGTATCATTATAAGCCTTGCAGGAATAATCATCGTTGTTACCGTCGCAGTTCTTGAACGCAGAAAGCGCAAGGTGCTGCTGGACAGACTTTATGATATATAAGGGGGCGGACATATGAAGCTGATGTTTGCATCGGATATCCACGGCTCTTACCCCGCCTGCCAAAAAATGTTGGAGCGCTTTGACGAGGAAAAGGCGGAACGGCTCATTCTGCTGGGAGATATACTTTACCACGGTCCCAGGAACGACCTGCCCGAAGGCTATGCGCCCAAGGAGGTCATACGCCTGCTGAACAAACGGAAAAGCAGCCTTTTCTGCGTAAGAGGCAACTGCGACAGCGAGGTCGACCAGATGGTGCTGGAGTTCCCCGTAATGGCTGATTACGCTCTGCTTTACCTGGAGGGAAGAACGGTTTTCGTCACCCACGGTCACATATATAACAAGCAAAATCCGCCCCTTATCGGAAAGGGCGACATCCTGATACACGGGCATACTCACGTTCAGACCGTTGATACATTGGGTGAGTTCACATATATCAATCCCGGCTCGGTTGCCTTGCCGAAAGAGGGCAGGAGCAAAAGCTATATGACCTACGAGGACGGCGTTTTTACAATAAAAGATCTCCTCACCGCAGAAGTGGAGGAAACATACAAGATCTCTTGATAAAAATACACCGCTGCCATTTTCCGACAGCGGTGTTTTTGTGTTGTATTGTTGTGTTATCAGTCTGCATTGTTCGCAGCAGCAGGCTTGGAGGCAAATTTTATCATAAAGAACATTGACGCAGCGGCAACAACAACTCCGACAGCACTGCCGACTTTTAAAATTGTGTTGTACAGCTCCGCATTTGCAAGAAGTATGAGAATGCGTATCAGATTTGCGGTAAATTGGATCAGGATACAAAGCTTTATATCGCCGAATCTGTAACGTATAAAGATAATTATTGCACCGAAAAGCAATATGTACAGCATATATTCTTTTGAGTAGAGCAAAGCATACGATATTGTTATTGCACAAGCCGAAAATAAAATCGGAAACCCTTTTTTCTCAAAGTTTTTTACCATAAGTCCTCTGAAAATAAGTTCTTCGACAAAGGGCAGCGTCAGATGGTAGGCAAGGATGTTTGTTAATTCCGAGCCTGAAATTTCTCCGGGAGGATGACTTAAGGGAATACCTGTTATCTTCAGGAATAGTGAATTTATAAAAACCAGAACAAAGACGGCTCCGGATATAAACAGCAGCGCTGTTAAATACACCTTCCAATTCTGCTTCACGGGGGAAATATCACTGAATTTATAGTCATACTGTTTCATTTTAACAATTGCTGCAATAAAGCAGGAAATGTTTATGACCAGCTCTGCTATGGAATCGAAATTTCCCAACCCCAAGTTATTATCAAATGAATTTGAACGTAATTTTAAAATCATTGATATTATTAAGAAAACTATTATAACACAGATATTCACTATCAGATATGTAAATATGGGAGATAATGCCGAAAAAAAGCTGCCTATCTTTTTTAGGATTTTCATATTATCTATCCTTTCTGAACATATTATAATTATAACAAAATACGAATATTTATCAATTTGTTTGCAAAAAATATTGTATTTTGCCGCACATCAGATGAACAAAGACCCGACAGCAGAGTGGTGATGAAAGCAACTTTGCTGTCGGGTCTGTTTATACTAATTAGTATTACATTCTTTTCCTTGCAAGCTCCTGCCTGCCCTTTTTTCTGCGCTTTTTTACGCTGTACATTACGGCGTCAGCTTCGGAAATAAACTCGTCAAGGCTTTCTCCCTGAGCGGGAACCGCCTTGTAAACGCCGCAGCTTGCGTCAACGGTATAGTTCTTTCCCGAATTTTTATTGTATTCGTCAAGATACTTGTTTATCTTGTTTATATATTCCGTGCTGAATTCCTCGGAGGGGCATATTCCTGCGGCTACATATTCATCTCCGCCGAAACGTGCGGTAATGAACCTTCCGTCCGAAGCGTTGGTAAGGGCTTCGGCGATCTTTATGATAGCATTATCGCCCTCTGCGTGACCGTAATTGTCGTTTATGCCCTTAAGATTGTCAAGGTCTGCGGAAACTATCATAAACTCCTGTTTGCCGGCAGCGCAGTCTTCGTATATCTTAGGCACAAACTTGTAAAAGCCCCTGCGGTTGAGCAGCTTTGTCATGGGGTCATGGACATACATTTCCTCCAGCATTTTTGCAAAGGAACGCAGCTCGCACTGAACTCTCGCATTTTCAAGCACAAGGCTTATTACGCTGCAGTCAAAGGTGTTGAGCATACTGAAATTTCCCATACAGTGATCAAACTCCACTGCAATATAACCGATGGTCCTATCCTGAAAATGCAGGGGCTGTAAGGTTATATTGTGGTATTTGTCAAAAACCTCTTCTATATTTGGGAGCAGTTCGGAGGTGCGGAAAAAAGGCAGCTTTTTTAATGTTTTGTCGCCGGAGCAGTATTGTATTCCGTATCCGATATATTCGCTGTAGCCTTCGCGGCGGAATCCGCTGCCGCCGGAATAAACGTCTTCGGTATTACCGATTTTTGAGATAAAGTCATCGCATATACATATCCATGCCGATTTTGTCCATATCTTTTCCATGAAAAGCCGCAGACGCTCCACCGTAACGTTAAAATCTGCGTCTATTACAATTTCATCGGCAGTGTCTATAAAGGATTTGGTCATGCCCTTGAATTTGTTAATATCTTCATAAAGGTAGTGCTTTATGGTGTTTTCTTTTTTTGCCGCAGTAAGGGGCTTGCAGCCGCAGGACTGAGAATATATCCGTTCCGCTTTTATCTTTTCACAGCCTGAGGGTTCCTGCTTTCCGGAAAGTATAAGTGAAACTATCTCTACGATGCGCTTTGAAGCCTCTTTTATGTTTATTTTTGCCGTTGTCATAGAGGGAACGTAGGTCATTGCTTCGTCTATTCCATCAACGCCCGTTACAATCAGGTCTTCGGGAATGTTATATCCAAGCTCTGCCGCTTTGTTGCATACGCCTATTGCCATAGAGTCATTGGCGCAGACAACAGCGTCGGGTACAAGACCTTCCTTGTGCCATTTTTCAAAAAGATCCGCCGCAGGCTCGTGCCAGAAATAAGCGTAGCCTATCCTTTTTTCGTCAACGGGGATATTATGCTCTTCGAGCACTCTTCGGTATATATTTTCTCTTGAATCGGAAAGAGGATTGCCCTTCATTCCGCCTATAAAGTTTATGTTTTTTGCGCCGTGCTTTTCAATAACGTGTCTGACAAGATCCTCAATGCTGTCTTCGTAGTCAAAGGCAATGTTATAAGCCCCGTCAATTGTCTCGTCAACGGAGATAAGGGGAACGCCGTTTTCTGCGGCTCTTGAAATAACGTCTTCCTTGGCTTTGGGGCTTTTCATAGTCGATGTAAGCATAATAACCGCATCGATCATACGGTAATTTATAAGATTGTATATGTTCATTTCACCGACTTCATGGGGCTTGCCGGTAACATCCTCATTGGCGATGGACTGATACCATATAATATGAAAATCAAATTTTGAAAATTCTCCTGCAAGGTAAGTGGCAAACGCCGAATTATAAGCGTTGTCAATTCCTCCGGAAACCAATGCTATCTTGATTTTTTTATTATTTGAATCCATTTGTCTTCACCTGCCGCAATATTCGGTTTAAATGTTTAATGGCTATGCCAATATATTATTAGTGTACCACATTATCAGTGCCAGTTTATTAACGAATTGTTAATTTTGAGCCATAAAAAATCCGCCGCACAGAAAACTTGTGCGGCGGAAAAAATTACTGTTCGGAAGAAGTCCTTGAAAGCCATACATAAGCAATGTCCAGCGCTTCATAAAGGCTTGTTTTTTCGCTTGACTTAACGATAGCCTCCATAGGGTTAAGTTTCTCGTCGGTCGCCATTTTATATATTCTTATCTTGCTTGCAACGTCCAGTCCTCCGATGTTTGTCTTTTCCTTGATCTCCATCATGACAACATAGTCGTCGTACATATTTCCGTAGTAGATAGTATCGTTCTTTCTTACAAGGGGAAGTCCCTTATAGGAGAAAAATTCTTTGTTTTCGTTGTTTTCAGCCATGTCAGTTCCTCCTTTGTGTACTGAATATCCTGTCTTTGAGCGGTTAATCGGGAGCCTTCCTCCGTCCGGTTCATGGGGGAAGGCTTTTCTTAATTATAACACACAATATTAACAAAATCAATAGTTAATATTAAAAAAGTAAGGATATTTTTATTTAAATTTACGGGCAAGGGTCATTTCATTAACGACCTGTTTATTTTACCGCATTTAATGGGAGAAATCTGTCGTTATGGGGCTTTACCATGTGAGAATAATATCCTTTCCGTTAAGGAAGCTGTCAACATTTTCAGCAAGCCTTTCGGCATAGGCGGTCTTGCAGGTAAAGCTTGGGTTGCCGTTAAGACAGATAACGGTCCTGCGGTTTTCTGCGGTATAGAATTCAAGTACATCTGTATTGCTGCCCGATGTTATTTCGATCCTGATATAAGGTTCGCCGCTTACCCGGTCAAAGCAGAGCTGTTCTGCCGGTGCCTTGAGAATGAACTGGTAGAAGGTCTTGAAGGCGTCGAGGTCTGCTTCGGTGCCGTCGGATAATTTTACGACGAAATCATCGGCGGAAGAACCTGTCATTGTGAAATGAGCCTCCACAGCGGTTCCTGTGATGTCCATAGAGGTAAGACCGTAGATGTAGTTGCTGGTTATCATTGAAGTTGTGATGTCCAGCGGCATAAATGTTACCCAGGGCAGAGAAGCGGTATCAAAGATATAGATAACGTCAATGCCGTCAACGTAAGCATAGTAGCCTGTCTGCTTTCCATCTTCGTTGATAACGGGGTTTCCAACGGTCATTTTAAACGCTCCGCCCACAATATCCATATCAATAACAGCGGTGGGGTCGTCAAAGCCGTAAGCAGCCATATCCTCTTCGGAAGGCTGTATAAGCTCAAAATCTGATGCGGTAAGACCGAACACTCCCTCGGTAACGCCTGTGCAGGTGTCGGGATTAAGGTCAAGCACAACGGGCGATGTGATCCTGTACTGCGACGAATTTGAAACAACAAGGTTGGGGTCGTCAAGACGGGTATCATACTCGATAACGATGTCGTAATCAATGTCCTTGCGGCTGACCGTCATTTTGTTTATTCTGCTGTAGTTAGTGGTGTCCTCCGCATTATCGGAAACGTAAGCGGTGTAAACGGTCTTGTTCACGCAGTTCCTCTTGTCGTTAAGGGAGAAGCTGATGTCGGTGTTTTTAACGGTGTAGACCGTATTTTCGCCCTTTAAGCACATATAGCGTGTAGTTGAGGAGCCGGGAACAGCGTTGCCCACCAGGACCTCGCATACGGTGTTGGAAGAATCGGTGAATTCAACCTTATATTCTGCGGCAGGTTCCTTCAGACCGTATATTGAAAGGTCGGGAGCGTCCTCAACAACGGTTTTTTGCGCTGTGAGGGTAGCCGACTTCTGGCATATGTCGTCAACCACGCTCATATCAACGGGTGCGTTAAGATAATCTGTCGGCATCCAGGTGTAAGCGCCTTCCTGACCTGTCCTTTCGATCTTGTAGGAGCCGTATTCGTTGGTGATCGTGACCGCAGCTATGTCCTCGGGATTCTTATCGAAGATGAGCGAGGTCTCGGAAGGGTTGGAGGCGGAAGAAGTATCCTCCGTTTCCTCCTCCTTGGGAGCTGTCAGCGTAAGTGCGACAACAGCTCCGCCGAGAATAAGGGCAACAACTGCAATTATAATAATATACTTGATCTTTGCTTTCATTACTTATGTCTCCTTCTGAGCCATATAACGATTCCTGTAATGAGAACGGCTGCAGGGATAAGGATAATGAATACCCAGAAAGCCGTATTTGCCTTTGCAACGTCTGAATCAAAGGTGGATGCGGCAAGATCCTTTGCAACGATGGTGATACCGCTGTTCTTGCCTACCATAGTGTTGACTATTGAAACGAAATAGTCGCCGTTGTTGTAGTAGGTAGTTCCCGTAAGAGCAGGATCGAGCATATCGGAGGAGCCGTATACGAGAAGGTTTGAGGTCACCTTATTGTTGCTGCTGTCAAAGGTATATTTGCTGGAAAGTGCCATAGTATTGTAGGTGCCGTTTACTATCTCAGGTTCAACACCGCTCTGGGCAAGCTCCTGCATTTCATCGGTAAGGAGAAAGGCAGTATCGTCTGTTGTAAGAAGAGCAGTTGTGGAAACGTTGCTGCGGTTTTCAAACAGCAGCTCAACGGGTCTTGCATTATAGGAAATAACGGGAAGAGAAAGCTGTGAAACATTTGTGGAATAGTCATTTTCCGCAATAAAGTTTCTGATAGCGTAGCGAGTGGTTCCCGTAGCAAGGTTATTGGTGTTTGTTTCGCCTACAACGCCGCTGCCAACCTCGATGCCCCATTCTGCAAGGAAAGCGTCGATGTTTGCGGTGGACTTCTGAGCGAAGTTTGCAAGATATATCATATTCTTGCCGTAATTTCCGCCGTTTTCAAGGTAGTCGTAAAGCTTGTCAACAAGCTCCTCGGAAAAGTCGTTTACGGGAGCGTTGACAACGATAAGGTCTGCGTCATAGGGGAAGTCCTCGCTCATTGGGTCAACGATAGTTACGTCAAAGCCGTCGTCCTCAAGAAGGGTCGAAATGGAGCTGTCGTCCACACTTGCAGCCTCGGACTGAAGTATAACAGCCGTTTTCGGCGACGGGTCTGTTACATACATAATTGCAGAGGTAATTACCTGTTCAGCCTTGGAGGAAACGATATTGTAGGAATAGGTCTGGTAGTTAAGCTCCGTGTTGAACAGGTCGTTAACGGAAACTACCTTTATTCTGTTGCCGCAGTTTACAACAATGCTGTACTGTGAGATAGTACCCTTGTATATCTCGCTGAACTTGTTTGCATAGGTGGGGTCTGCGGTCATATCGACGAATTTAACGGTGATATTGTCGCTGTAAAGGTCGTACTTCTTTATGACCTCGTAAGCCTGCTTGTAGTAAACGCTGCCGGAATCACGGAATACCGATTCGTCAGCCATTGTAACTATCTCAACTTCCTGATCAATGGAGCTGATATAGTCTATGGATTCCTGAGAGATCTCAAATACGTTCTCTGAGGTAAGGTCAACGGTAAGGTTGGTTCTTTCTCCGATAAGGCTTACTATAACGTTAACAAGAACAACTGCCGCAATAACAAGAACGGTTATAGCCGTTGCAGCGGAGCCGTATTTCAGCTTCTTTGTATTAAAATGCTTTTCGGGCTTCTCCTTTTTCGGAGCAGGCTTCTTTTCATCAGCCGTGCTTACATTCTCGGCGGCGGAGTTTGCCACTTCAAGTTTTTTTTCTTCGTTCATTATAATGACCTCCTTCCGCTTAATCTGCCCAGCGGCGTTTTTCAAGAACACGAACCGTAAGGAAGTTGAAAACAAACATTACGCTTACGAAAAATACGATGCTTCCTATATTGAAAATGCCGCTTGTAAATTCGTTGTATCTGGTGTAGAAGCCAAGTGCGCTCATAATGCCGCTTATTGTTTCGTTTGCAACGTTTCCTGCAAGAAGGTCAAGCATATAGAAGAACATTATGATAACGAAGCTGAGTATTGCCGCTACCACCTGATTTTCGGTCAGGGAGGATACGAATACGCCTATTGAGATAAACGCAGCACCCAGCAGCAGAAGGGCTATCATGGTTCCGATTATGGTCGCCCATTCAACAGCGCCTGCAAGTGCGTAAAGAATTATAATGAAGGGAACATAAATTGCCATTGCGCAGAGGAAAACGCATACCGCAGCAAGGAATTTTCCCGCAACGATGCCGCCCAGGCTAACGGGAGCGGTGAGCAGGCACTGGTCAGTTCTCTGCTTCTTTTCCTCTGTGAACAAACGCATTGTCAGCAGGGGGAGAAGTATCATCATAATGGTAAATGCGCTTGAAAATGCGTAGGAAAGGTCTGTGGAGCCGTAGCTCATATTATAGCTTACAAAATAGTTGCCTGTGTAAAGATAAAATGCCGCAATAAAAATGTAGGCAACGGGAGAGGTGAAATAGGCTCTCATCTCGCGTCTGAATATAGCACCCATTATTCCTCATCCTCCTTTCCGGAAACTTCTTCCGCAGCGTTGTCTGTTCCGTTTATTTCTGCGGAATTTTCAAGGGCTTCATTGGCGTGTTTAACGGTAATGTTAACGCTGTCGCCCATTGTTATCTTAAGGAAGATGTCTTCAAGGGACATTTCGGTGGATCTAAGACCGAGAATTACCCAGTTCCTTGCAACGATACGCTTGAAAAGCTCTCTGCGTATGTCGCAGCCTTCTCTTACTTCAATTTCGTAATCAAAAATGCCGGGTTCACGCTCCATATCTCCAAGAACGGAAATAACTCCGGGGATATTCTTAATGACTTTGAGTATTTCCTCACGGTTTCCGTCAATTCTTGCAATAAGGCGGCTGTCGGTGGAAATATTCTTTGTAAGGTTCTCGGTGGTGTCGTTTGCGGCGATCTTGCCCTTGTTAATGATTATAACGTGGTCGCAGACAGCCTGTATCTCCGAGAGAATGTGCGAGGAAAGGATAACGGTATGCTTCTTTCCCAGCTTTTTGATAAGGCTTCTTATCTCGATTATCTGCTTCGGGTCAAGACCTACCGTAGGCTCGTCCAGAATAAGTATGGGAGGGTTTCCGATAAGTGCCTGAGCAAGACCCACTCTCTGCTTGTAGCCCTTTGAAAGGTTGCGTATGATGCGGTCGTAAACGTCCGTAATTTTAACAAGTTCGCATACATCTTCAAGGTGCGCCTTACGGGGCAGCTTGCATTTTTTCAGATCGTAAACAAAGTTAAGATATTCTCTGACGGTCATATCAAGATAAAGGGGAGGTATCTCGGGCAGATAGCCGATATCCCTTTTTGCTTTCATAGGGTCGTCAAGAATGTCAACGCCGTTGATGAGCGCCTGACCCGATGTAGACGAGATATATCCCGTCAGCATATTCATTGTAGTGGATTTTCCGGCGCCGTTAGGTCCGAGAAAACCGAGGATCTCGCCGTCGTTAACGGTAAACGAAATGTTGTCAACGGCTCTTTTCTGACCGTACTGCTTGGTGAGGTTTTTTACCTCGATCATTGGTAACACCGTTCCTTTCGGTTTGCAGTTAATGCTGCATAAACTTACATAATTTTATCAGCTTAATGTGTTAAACCTGTGATAATTGCGTTATATTTTCCGTCAAGCCGCAGAGAGCTTTTCAATGCCCTTTTTGATGCGTTCAAGGGTAACTTCCCTGCCCATTATCACAGCAAGCTCAACGCCGCCGCCGGGAGTGGAAAGCTTTCCCGAAAGCGCAGCTCTTATGGGAAGAAGTATCCAGCCCACCTTAACGCCCAGCTTTTCCGCTTCGGCTGAAAGAATGTTGTAGATGTTCTCCTCGTTCCAGTCGCTTTCGGAAACAGCTTCAAGTATAGGCAGAGAAATTTTCAGCGCTTCAAGGCTTGTTTCGGGAGTGGTCTTCATCTTCTTGTTGAAGTAAAGGTCGGTGCTGTATTCACGAAGCTCGTCGATGAAATCAACTCTTTCGGGAATGTCCGTCAGCAGCTCCGTTCTCGGCTGTAACACTCTTGCAAGAACGTCAAGATTTACGCTTTCACTTTTGCAGGTTTTTCTGATATAGGGGAGAGCCACCCTCTTGAATTCTTCAAGGGGAAGTCTCTTTATCCATTCAAAGTTGATAGCCTTCATCTTTACGGGGTCAAAAATTGCAGGTGACTTGGAAAGTCCGTGAATGTCAAATTCCTCAACAAGCTCGTCCAGAGTGAATATCTCGTTTTCACCCTTTGGCGCCCAGCCTAAAAGTGCAATGTAGTTAAGGATCGCGGGAATGTAATAGCCGGCTTCGACGAAATCGCCGAAATAAGCGTCGCCGTCACGCTTTGACAGCTTGTGTGTCGCATCTCTCATAATATGCTCAACGTGGATATAGCAGGGTACCTCCCAGCCGAATGCCTCATAGAGCAGGTTGTACTTGGGCGCAGAGGAAAGATACTCGTTACCTCTTACAACGTGGGTAATGTCCATAAGGTGGTCGTCCACAACGTTGGCAAAGTTGTAGGTGGGCATACCGTCAGCCTTGATAAGTATCTGATCGTCAAGGTCGGCATTGGGAACGGTAATGTCGCCGTAAAGCTCGTCGTGGAAGGTCGTTGTGCCGTCAAGGGGAACCTTCTGGCGGATAACATAAGGCGTACCTGCGTCAAGAAGACGCTGTACCTCCTCCGCAGGCAGATCACGGCAATGTCTGTCGTAGGTGGGAGTGATGCCCTTTGCACGCTGTTCCTCGTGTACCTTGTCCATACGCTCCTTTGTGCAGAAGCAGTAGTAAGCCTTGCCCATTTTAACAAGCTCCTCGGCATACTGCTTGAACAGACCCATTCTCTCCGACTGGATATAAGGGCCAACGGGACCGCCGATGTCGGGACCTTCATCCCAGTTAAGACCGCAGACCTTGAGAGTGTCGTAAATAACGTCCGTTGCGCCCTCTACAAAACGTCCCTGGTCGGTGTCCTCGATACGGAGAATGAATTTTCCGTTGTATTTTTTTGCTATAAGGTAAGTGTAAAGTGCCGTTCTCAGATTTCCTATGTGCATAAAGCCCGTAGGACTGGGAGCGAATCTCGTTCTTACGTTTTCGGTTTTCATATTATCATTCCTTTCGGATAATTAAGAATCTGTTTAACAATTAACGCCGCCTTGGTCAGGCGTTGTCCCGTAAAATATCCAAAGCCGTCTTTACGTCCTTTTCTATCTGTTCTTTCAGCATTTCAACGCTGTCAAACTTCACCTCTGGACGTATAAATTCCACAAGTGACAGCTTCACGTTTTCCCCGTATAGGTTGCCGGAAAAATCCATTATGTAGGTTTCCGCAAGAGGGGAGGAAACGCCGCCCACCGTAGGCTTTACGCCGATGTTGGTAACACCCTTGTACACCCTGCCGCCTATCTCCGCAAGTGCAGCGTAAACGCCGAACCTCGGTATTATCTGTTTCTGCGGAAAATACTGGTTGATAGTGGGGAAGTGTATAGTCCTGCCGATACGGTTGCCGTAAGCAACGGGCAGGCGCATAAAGTAGCGGCAGCCCAGCATACGGTTTGCTTCGGCTATCCTGCCGCTTTTTATCAGCTCCCTTACCGCAGTTGAGGAAATGCGTTCGCCGTTTTCTCCCTTGACGGGAGGAACGACTACCGTTTCTATCCCTCTTTTGCGGCAAAGCCTGTCAAGCAGCTCTGCGTTGCCCGAAGCGTTCTTTCCGAAGCGGAAATCCTCTCCGCAGACAACATATTTCGCCGAAAGTTTGCCGCAAAGCACCAGCTCTGTAAATTCTTCCGCCGAAAGATCCTTGATGTTCATAAAATCGGGGGAATAGATGTATTTTACTCCCAATCCCGACAATATTTCCTTTTTTATGTCCTTTGTAATAAGACATTCCACGCCGCCGCTGCCCTTTGAGGTCACTGTATCTGTCTCAAAGGTGAAAACAGCAGAGTCAACGCCGCTTTTTTCCGCCGCAAGGCTCACCGCACGGCTTATAACGGCTCTGTGTCCCAGATGAACACCGTCGAAAAGTCCCATTGCAACGGCTGTTGAATTTTCGGGCACAGCGTTTGTTCCCGTCAGCTCTATCGTAGCGATCACCCTTCGTTAAATTTCAGAAGTTTTTATAAACGGAAAGCTCTCCGGCTTCGCAGTCCGCCTTGGCAAGACCTATAAAGCCGCCGTCAGCAGCGTAAACACGGTATTTTTCGCCGTTTTCAAAGCTGTACCGCATTTTGCTTATGTCCGGCCTCACTCCGTTTCGGTAAAGCCGTTCCTGATGTGGGTTAAGAACTATCTTTTTCATATCTCCGAACACCCTGTCAATGGGGCAGAGGTATTTTTCTGCGGAAATTCCCTCGTCCGCAAGCTGCTGCAGCTCTTCAAGGGTAACGCAGTCCTCAAGTCCGAAGCCGCAGGCTCTTGTTCTCACAAGTGCAGTCATAACGCCGCCGCAGCCTAAGGCTTCTCCTATGTCGTTTATAAGTGTTCTTATATAGGTTCCCTTTGAGCAGGAAATTGTCAGCTTTCCCGTGCAGGAATCGCTGTCGTAAGCTAAAAGTTCAAGGGAATAGACCGTTATGGGTCTTGGCTCCCTGTCGATAACAACGCCCTGCCTTGCAAGGTCGTAAAGCCGCTTTCCGCCGACCGAAACTGCGGAGTACATAGGCGGTATCTGCATAATATCTCCACGGAAATTTCCGAGAGCCTTTTCAATATCCGACGCTGTAACGCCCGAAGGGTCTTTTTCGGCGGTAACCTTGCCGCTTATGTCCTGTGTGTCGGTAACAAGTCCAAGGCGGAACTCCGCTTCGTATACCTTATCCCTGTCGGGGATAATATCACAGGCTTTTGTTGCTTTTCCCGCAAAAACGGGGAGAACTCCCGTAGCCATAGGGTCAAGAGTTCCTGCGTGACCAAGCCTTTTCAGCCGCAGTATCCCCCTCATTTTTGCAATAACGTCAAAGGAGGTGAAGCCTGCAGGCTTGTTCACGCAGATAATTCCGTTAAGCTCATCGTTAAGTCCGCTCATGTGAACAACTCCGAAAGGGCTTCGAGAACCTGTTTTTTTGCATCTTCAAGAGTAGTTTCAAAGGTGCAGCCTGCCGCCTTGACATGACCGCCGCCGCCGAATCTGCGGCAAAGCTCGGAAACGTCCGTATCGCCTGCCGAACGCATTGAAACCTTGAACTTATGCTCTTCCTTCTGGCGGATAATAACGCCTACCTCAACCGTTTCAAGGAGGGTAGTAAGGCTTGCAAGTCCTTCAAATTCGTCAGCAGGCAGACCTGTTGCAGCCATTTCTTCAAGGGTCACCGCTGCAACGGCGCATCTGTCCTCAAAATAATACTCAATATTGCCGAGAATATACTGCTCAACAGCAAGTCTTGCCTTGCTTTTCTGTTCAAACATACGGCGGTTTATCTTTCCTGCCTCAATATCGTATCTCATAAGCTCCGCAGCGGCAATGTGCGTTTCGGGGGAGGTGCTGTCGAAGCGGAAGCAGCCTGTGTCCGTAGCTATTCCCGTGTAAAGGCACCGGGCAATGTGCGTGTCGGGTTCGGTCAGCTTTTCTTCCGACAAAAGGCGGTATATCACCTGACAAGCCGCCGCCGCATCAGGCTCAACAAGGGTTCTTGCGGCATAGCCTGTGTTGGAGATATGGTGGTCAATGCAAAGGTCAACCTTATCCTTGTAGACCGACAGCTTTTGTCCAAGCAGCTTCGGGTCTGCAACGTCCACCGCAACTATAGCTTTCGGCTCAAAGGGCAGTTCCTCATAGCCTTCGTACATAAAATCGTATCTTCTCGGAAGAGGGTCGGAGCAGTAAACGTTGGCTTTTTTGCCCATTTTGCGGAGTATGCCGCAAAGTCCGAAGCCGCTTCCTATGGTGTCGCCATCGGGAGTGCCGTGAGTAAGGATATAATAATTGTCATTGTTTCTGAGAAACTCTGCGGCTTCTCTGTAAGTTATCTGCAAAAAATCACAACCTTTTATTCTTCCGTTTCGGTGTTGTCCGAAGCATCGGAAGCAGGGAGAATGTCGTTCAGCATTTTTGAGATCTCAGCGGAATGCTCTATTGAATTGTCGGGGATAAAGTGAAGCTCGGGACATCTTCTTATGTGAAGCTTGTTGGTAACTTCCTTCCTTATCATTCCCGAAGCGCTTTCAAGACCCTTAACGGCGTTCCTTGCGTCCTCCACGCCGTTAAAGCTTGAAATGAAAACCTTGCAGTGGGAGCTGTCCCCCGAAAGCTCAACTCTTACGACCGAAACAGCCATAGAATTTACTCTCGGGTCCTTTACACGTTCCCTTATAAGACCTGCGATCTCCCTCATAATGTCCTCGGAGAGACGCTGATTTTTAAAATTTGCCATAATAACTCCTTTTTATGGAGCGTGATGCTCCGAAACAGGTCAGTCAGCCTTGTATTCTTCCATCATATAAGCCTCGAAAATATCTCCGACCTTAACATCGTTGAACTTTTCGAGAGTGATTCCGCACTCGTAGCCTTCCGCAACTTCCTTAACGTCGTCCTTGAAGCGCTTAAGGCTGGACATCTTGTCGTCGGCAATGATGATACCGTCACGCACAACTCTTATTTCTGCGTTTCTTGTGATCTTGCCGCTTAAAACGTAAGAACCGGAAACTGTACCAACGTTGGAGATCTTGTAAACCTGTCGTACTTCCACACGACCGAGAGAAACTTCTCTGAACTTTGGAGCAAGCATACCCTTCATAGCCGTTTCAATTTCTTCAATTGCGTCATAAATAATTCTGTAAAGTCTTATATCAACGCCGTCACGCTTTGCATTTTCTTCCGCAACAGGGTCGGGACGAACGTTAAAGCCTACGATGATAGCGTTTGAAGCGTCAGCAAGCATAACGTCGCTCTCGGAAACTGCACCAACGCCGCCGTGGATAACTTTAACTCTTACTTCCTCATTGCTGAGTTTTTCAAGTGACTGCTTAACAGCTTCAACCGAGCCCTGAACGTCAGCCTTGACTATAATGGGCAGCTCCTTGATCTCGCCCTGTTCGATCTGGCTGAACAGGTTGTCGAGAGTAACCTTCTGATACTGCTTGAACTGCTCCTGCTTTGCTTCGTGCTTACGCTGTTCAACAAGCTCTCTTGCAAGGCGTTCGTCCTCTACGGCGTTGAAGGTGTCGCCTGCAGCGGGAACTTCCGCAAGACCTGTTATCTCTACGGGGTAGGAAGGACCTGCTTCCTTTACCACCTTGCCCTGGTCGTTTGTCATAACTCTTACACGACCGACAGCTGTTCCTGCAATGATGATGTCGCCCGTATGAAGCGTACCGTTCTGAACAAGGAGAGTTGCGATAGGACCTCTGCCCTTGTCAAGTCTTGCTTCGATAACAGCGCCCTTTGCAAGACGGTTGGGGTTGGCTTTAAGCTCTGCAACTTCCGCAACGAGAAGCACGTTTTCGAGCAGGTCGTCAATGCCATCGCCTGTTTTTGCGGAAACGGGAACGCAGATAACATCTCCGCCCCATTCTTCAATTACAAGTCCGTGTTCGGTAAGCTGCTGCTTTACATTGTCGGGGTTTGCGCCCGGCTTATCCATTTTGTTTATTGCAACGATTATGGAAACGCCTGCAGCCTTTGCGTGGTTTATTGCTTCAACGGTCTGGGGCATTATTCCGTCGTCCGCAGCTACTACAAGGATAGCAATATCGGTGATGGAAGCGCCTCTTGCTCGCATTGCTGTGAAGGCTTCGTGTCCCGGTGTGTCAAGGAAGGTGATGTCCTTGCCGTTGTAATTTACTCTGTAAGCACCGATGTGCTGAGTGATTCCGCCTGCTTCGGTGGAAGTAACGTTTGCGTTTCTTATCTTGTCAAGAAGGGAGGTCTTTCCGTGGTCAACGTGACCCATAACAACGACTACAGGCGCTCTTTCAACACCCTCGCCGTCATCGTCGGAATCGTCGATAAGACGCTCTTCAATGGTAACGATAACTTCCTTTTCAACCTTTGCGCCAAGCTCTTCCGCAACGAGAGAAGCGGTGTCAAAGTCGATGACCTGATTTATGGTGCACATTTCGCCAAGACCCATCAGCTTCTTGATAACTTCGGTAGCGGTAACTTTAAGTCTTGAAGCAAGCTCGGAAACAACTATCTCATCGGGGATAAGGACTTTAAGCTGCTGCTTTCTTGCTCTTTCAAGTTCAAGACGGCGGAGCTTCTCGGCTTCCGTTTCGTGCTTGCTGGAATACTGCTGGCTCTTTCTCTGCTGTGACTTCTGTGTCAGCTTCTGCTTCTTGGAGAAATTGTCCTTGTGCTTTCCGCCGCCTGAAACGTTGGCCATGTTGTCGTACTTTTCGTTGTACTTATCCATCTCAACATAAGAGCCTCTTGTGTCTACCTTATGGATCTTCTGGTCAACAACACTTGAAGATGCGTCCGCAAACTTTATATCCAGCTTTGTCTTGCTGCTGTTTTGCTGTTCCTGAGGCTTTTTGTGTTCCTGAGGCTTCTTGTTCTTCTGCTCGGTGGCTTTGAGTACCTGCTGAGCGTTGAAGCGGTCAGCCTTGTTCTGCTGAGGAGCGTTGTTTACGGGAACAGGCTTAGGTTCCTGCTTGGGCGGTTCCTTAACGGGCTGAACAGGCTGCTGCTTAGGCTTTGCTTCGGCAGCTTCCGTGTTCTTGGGCTTCTGTGCAGGCTTTTCCGCAGGTGCTTTCTCCGCAGCTGCCTTTTCCTGAGCAGGTTTTGCAGCCGCAGGCTTCTTTTCGGCAGCAGCCTTGGGAGCCTCTGCAGCCTTTGCAGCTTCTGCAGGCTTTTCCTCCGTCTTAGGCTGCTTTTTCTTGGGAGCAGACTTGCTCTCAGCCTTGGGCGCTTCCTTCTTTGCAGGCTTGGGAGCGTTTCTTGAAGCGAAATAGCCATCAAAGCTGTCTACCTGATTATTCTGTGAAAAATGTTCGAGAATATAATTTATCTCATCGCTTGTAAGGCTTGCCGCAGGCTTTTTCACTGCGTCAAATTTTTCTTTAACAAGGTCAATAAGCTCCTGATTTGTTACGCCGAGATCCTTTGCAACATCACTGAGCTTCTGTTTCTGCTGTTTAGCATTACTCATAGGCTGAAATACCTCCATTAATTACTTTTCCGACCCGTTGTTCTGTTCTGTAAGGGCAAGAGCCTTTTTCGAGAAGCCCTCGTCGCATATAGCGATAACGCCGACTTTTTTTCCGAGACTGCAGTAGAACTCATTTATTGTGCAGTCCGATACCGCAACGGGAACGTTTCTTTTGCCGGCAAAAAATCTGATTTCCTTTTCGGTTTTGGGCGATATGTCGGAAGCGAGGATAACGGAAAACGCTTTGCCGCTTTCGATAGCTTCCTTTGACGGGTCAAAGCCCATAACCATTCTTCCTGCCTTGCGGCAAATGGTGATAAGACCGATAAGCTTACTGTTCATTTTCCGAAAGCTCACCCTCCATTTTGTCGTATATCTCATCTTCAATGCGGCAGGAGAAAGCCTTTTCAAACTTCCTTGCTTTCCTTGCCTTTTCAAAGCATTCGCAGGAGCGGCAGATGTAAGCGCCCCTTCCTGCCTTCTTTCCCGTAAGGTCGAGAGAAATTTCGCCCTCGGGGGATTTTACGACTCTTATCATAGATCTCTTAGGCATCATTTCGCCGCAGCCGAGACACATTCTCATAGGTGTTTTTTTTACGCCGGGCATAATAACCTCCGATCATTCAATGGGATTTTCGGGCTTTATATCTATCTTGCAGCCGGTAAGTCTTGCAGCCAGCTTGGCGTTCTGACCCTTGTTTCCGATAGCAAGAGAAAGCTGATTGTTGGGTACGATAACTGTGCACTTCTTTTCTTCCTCGTCGTCAACGGTAACGCTGATAACTTCGGCAGGAGCAAGTGCGTGTGCGATAAATACGGAAAGATCCTCGTCGTAAACGATAATGTCTATCTTTTCACCGTTAAGCTCCTCAACGATCTTTTCTATTCTGGAGTGCTTAGGACCTATGCAGGCACCTACGGGGTCGACGTTGGGGTCCTTGGAGCAAACGGCTATCTTTGTTCTGGAGCCTGCTTCTCTTGCAATGGACTTGACCTCAACTGTGCCGTCGTAAATTTCGGGTATCTCAAGCTCAAAAAGACGCTTTACAAGGTCGTTGTGCTTTCTTGAGATCTTTACGGCAGGACGTCTGTCGGGATTGATTATTCCGCAGACATAGACCTTTACTATCTGACCCTCCTTAAGCACCTCTCCGGGTATCTGCTCGTTTTTGAGAAGATAAACCTCGTTCTTGTCAATGGTAAGAGTGATGTTGCCCGTGCCTGGCTCGATCTTCTGTACCGTAGCGGAAACAGCTTCATGTTCCTTGTCCTTGAACTGGTTTATGAGCTTGTCGCGCTCGATGCTCTTCATATCGTGGTGAATGGACTGCTTTGCCTGCTGCGCCGCAACACGTCCGAACTTGGCAGGGGAGAGCTTGAAGGGTACTCTGTCGCCAAGCTGTGCATTTGGGTCGCATACTGCTCTTGCCTCGTCGATGTTGATCTCGTTAAGGTCGATAGGCTCATCGTCAACTACCGTTCTGAGAACGCATACGTCGAAGATGTTTTTCTCCGGGTCGATGTTTACAACGAAATCATCGCAGTAGTCGTATTCCTTTTTCACAGCTTTAAGTATTGCCTGGCTTATCTTTTCAACCAGACTGTCCATAGATATGGAATTTTCCTCGGCAAGCTGTTCAAGTGCGGCGAAAAACTCTTTTGTGAAATCCTGTTCCTTGTTTAATTCCTTTGATTTGCCTCTGCTCATTTTTCCTGATTCCTCCTGAAGCATTATTTATATATAAATCCCATTATTCTTCTTCGCCGTTGTCCTCGTCAAAGAGGTCCTCATCATCGGCAAGCTTGACGAAAGCGGTGTCGGCAAGCTTTATAACGCTTTCCTCACCGTCCGCCATAACGGTTATCGTATCCTTATTGTATTCTTTAAGTGCGGCGATGATCTCCTTTTCGCCCTTTTCGTTTTCCCGTATAAAGCGTACCCTTACGGGGCATTCAAGGTAGCGCAGGAAATGCTCCTCCTTTTTAAGCTCTCTGCCTATTCCGGGTGAACCCACTTCAAGAATGTAGCTCTGCTCGATAGGATCCTTCTCGTCCAGCAGCTTTGAAAGAGGACGGGTGACATTCTCGCAGTCGTCCATACTTGGCATATCATCGTCACGGTCAATGAAAACACGCAGGTACCAGTAAGCCCCCTCCTTTTCAAACACAACGTCCCAGAGAATAAGCCCCAGTTCGTCCGTAATGGGTCTTACCATTTCGCTGACCATTGCGGCTGTGTTTCCGCCTTTGCCTTTTTTGCTTTTGGTTTCCGCCATTTGATCCTTCCTTTCAAAAAAGTTTACAGGGGAATTTTAAAAACCCCTATACAAACACAAAAGACCGGATTGCTCCAGCCTTTCTTCATAATGATCACTTTACATATATTATATCACATACGAAAGAAAAATGCAAGCATTTTTTATATTTATTAACATTTATAATAAGATTTCACAGAAAACAGGCTCGTTATCCGTAATTTTTTCGCCCAAAAGCGCCGCAGTAAGGATAAATTCCTCTTTATCACGGTAAATACGGAACTGTTTTAGACAAATATCACCGGCTTTTTCCCTGTTCATAAGCGTGATCTCGGAAAGTCCGCCGAAAAGACCCGTGCCCAATGCCTTTCCGTAAGCCTCTTTTGCTGTCCATATCTCTGCAAGAACACGGGAGCGTTCCTTTTCCTCCGCTTCTTCAAGTTCCGCAAATTCCTCCGCCGTAAAGAACCTTTTTGCTGCCCTGAAATTCGTCCTTCCGCAGCCTTCGCAGTCAATTCCCGTTTCCTTTTGGTAAACAGCGCAGACCGCCATTCCCTTGCAGTGTGAAAGGCTGAATTTTATGCTGCTGTCTTTGAAGTAAGGCTTGCCGTGTTCACCCTTGACGATTTCGGGAAGCCTGTCAAGACCGTATTCTTTTTTAACAGCCTTTTCAAGCAGCGCCATTGCCGCAGCGTGTTCGCCTTCGTGAGCGTTTTTGAATCTTCCGTAATATTCATCGCTTAAAAATGTATAATATATCAATTTACCACCCAAAGCAAAGCGCCGCATAAAAATGCGGCGCAGGGATAACTGTTTTGTTGTTGCGGCTTAGAATGCAGCGTCAATAAAGAGAACTGCCTTCTTGGTGTTTCCGTCGAGCTTAACAGAACCGTCAGCAAGAGCGTCAATGATGCCCTTCTTGCCTGTAAGAACCTGAGTAAGAGTCTCAGCGTCTGTTCTGAAGTAGATGTCGTAATCATCATATTTGTAAGGCTCAACAGCAACGCCTGCTTCACCGATGTAAACGTAGAAGATCTCGTTGGGAGCAAGCTCAAAGTTTGCAGCGATAGGATACTTGATCTTAGCTGTCTTTGCGGAAGCAAACTTCTTCTTAGCTTCTGCAACTACGGAATCATATGTAGCAGCCTTTGCAGCAGCCTTTCTTCCGGACGTCTTCTTTTCTGTGGGCTTCTTTTCTGTGGGCTTCTTTTCTGCGGGCTTCTTAGCGGCAGGCTTCTTTGCAGCAGCCTTTTCAGCAGTTTTCTTTTCAGCAGGAGCGGTCTTTGCAGGCTTCTTTGCAGCAGGCTTCTTTTCTTCAGCCTTGGGAGCAGCAGGCTTCTCAGCCTTGGGAGCTTCTGCCTTCTTAACGTCAGCCTTGGGAGCTTCTGCAGCAACTTCGGGAGCCTTTACTTCCTTAACAGCATCCTCTGCTTTTACGCTTGCAGCCTTATCGTTCTTAACGTTAGCCATAAAAATTTCCTCCATATCATTTTTTACCGGCGCCCACCGGCGGATTTTCTCACTTAATAATAAATAAAATCAAACTTAAATTTGAACGTGTTTTTACTGAATATATTATATCATTTAAATATAAAAAGTCAACATTATATGGAAATTATCTAAAAAAAAGCTAAAAACCTTGTTTTCAAAGCCGCTTTGTTATAGCAATTTGCACTTATTTTTCAACAAAAAAACAGCTTGATTTTATTTCCCCTTCGGAAGGTCAGCCTTTCAGACCTCTCGATTGCCTGTCCATATCCTCCACCACAATGTCGTATATCTCCCCGAGAGAAGCGCAGTATTCAAGAACCTGCCACGGCTCGTTTGTGTGGAAATGTATCTTGATAAGATCTTCATCGCCTACCGCAAGAAGGCTGTCGCCCTTGAAATGCGTTCTGAAATATTCGTCGATAGCGTCCTCGTCAAGACCTTCTCCCTCAATTAAAAGCTGGGTATCATATCTGAATTCTATCATGGTTATTCTCCTTATAAAACAAGCTGCCGCAGAATACTGCAGCAGCCCGATAGATTGTAAAATTACTGTTCCTTATAGTTGATAAGCTCGTCCAGCATTTTGGGCAGCTCGGTGTCCATATTTTCATCGGTGAACTGGCAGGTGCCTACAGCCTTGTGACCGCCGCCACCGTATTTGAGCATAAGGCTGCCAACGTTGACATTGGAAGTCCTGTTCAGAACGGAATAACCCACAGCAGCGCTGCAGCCCTTTCCGCCCTTGCCGTTAACTATCCAGGCGGAGATGTTCTGCTCGGGATAGAGGCTGTAAATAAGGAAGCGGTTGCCGGAATAAATGGGGTCAACGCCTCTCAGGTCGCTGATTATAACGTCCTTTTCAACTCTTGTGTGAGCCTTTACCATTTCCTTGAACTTTTCAGCCTGCTCGAAATAAATATCTATACGCTCCTTAACGTCGGGCATAGCAAGTATCTCGTCCGTAGTCATTGTACGGCAGCAGTCTATGAGCTTTTCCATAAGCTGATAGTTTGAAATAGTGAAGTTTCTCCATCTGCCGAGACCTGTTCTGGGGTCCATAAGGAAGCCGACAAGTATCCAGCCCTCGGGGTTAAGTATTTCTTCTCTTGTAAGGTTGCCGCTGTCCACCTTGTCAACAGCGATCATCATATCGTCATAATGGGAGAAGCGTTCCTCTCCGCCGTAATAATCGTAAATAATCCTTGCGCAGGAGGGAGCGATGCGGCTCTCACCAACGTATTTTCCCTCAAGTTGGTTTCTTTCAAATTCGCTGGAATGGTGGTCGAACCACAGACCGCAGCCTTCAACGAAGGGGACGTTTGCAAGGCAGTCGTCCTTGGTTATTTCAATAAGCCCGTCCTGCAGATCCTTGGGGTGAGCGAATTTCCAGTTATCTATAACTCCGACGTCCTTAAGAAGAGCGCCGCAGGCAAGACCGTCAAAATCGGAACGTGTAACAAGTCTCATTATGATGTACAACTCCTTATTAATTGAGATGCGGAAGCGCTTGGTAGAATACATCTGCGCTTCATATACGGACCTTACCGATCCGCACAAAGTCACACCATTATTATACATTATTCCATTTATTTTTTCAAGTATTTAACACAAAAAAATTCAAAAAATGTACAAAAAGACTATAATTGTTCCGTTTTTTCGTTAATCTTACGCAAAAAGTCAGTTCCAAAGCTGCTGCAGCGTCTCCTGACTTATGCTGCCCACATCGGTAGCGCAGACTTCCTTTCTCAGAGGCAGTATCTCCGAAGGCGTTACCGAAAGTCCGTCTATTCCCATTGCAAGGAATATCTTGGTAAGTGAAGTGTCCGCCGCCATTTCGCCGCAGACCGTGACCTTTTTTCTGTACCTGTGGGCGTTGTCGATGACCATTTTTATCATTCTGAACAGGGAGATGTTTATGGGGTCAAAAAAGTCGTTCATAAGCACGTTTTCTCTGTCCATTACCATTGTATACTGTGCAAGGTCGTTGGTGCCTATGCTGAGAAAGTCGGCGTTCTGTATAAGCAGGTCGCTTATGATAACAGCCGAAGGCGTTTCAATAAGTATGCCCTGCCGCACTTCGCCTATGGGGATCCCGTCAGCCCTCAGCTCGGCAACGGTCTCTTCGTTTATCTTCCTTATCCGTCCCACATCCACAACGGTGGAGACCATTGGATAAAGCACGGACACCTTTCCGAATGCAGCGGCACGGTATATTGCTTTAAGCTGTGTCTTGAAAATATCGGGGCGTTTCAGCAGGTAGCGTATTCCTCGGCAGCCCAGAGCAGGGTTCCTTTCCTCGGGCAGACCGTAGTACCTCATTCGCCTGTCTGCGCCTACGTCAAGAGTTCTGATAACCACTTCCTTGCCCTGCATTTTTTCTGCGGCGGTGCGGTAGACGGTGAAAAGCTCATCCTCGGTGGGGAAGGTCTCCTTGCCGAGATATATGAATTCGCTTCGGAACAGACCTATGCCGCCTGCGTCGTTGTAAACAGCGTCGTCGACTTCGGGCATTCTGCCGATGTTGGCAAAGATGTCCACCTTCCTGCCGTCTGCGGTGATGTTTTCTCTGCCCTTGTATTCAAGCAGAAGAGCGTATTTGTTCTCCTCCATAGCCTGCTTGCGGAGCATATATGCAATAAAAGCATCATCGGGATCGATGTAAATAACTCCGTCATAGCCGTCGATAACGGCTCTTTTTCCGTTAAGCTCGGGGGTTATCTCAAAGGGTACGCCCATTACAGCAGGCATTTTCATTGAACGGGCAAGAATGGCTGTATGTGAGCTTGCGGAGCCGCCCGTTGTTGCGAAAGCGATGATATTTCCCTTTGCAAGCCGCACGGTCTCGCTGGGTGTAAGCTCGTCGGCAAGGATAATGGCAGGTTCATCCGAAGATATTTCCTGCTCCTTTATTCCGCTTAGTATATCAAGGAGCCTTGTGGTAATGTCCTTTACGTCTGCGGAACGAGCCTGCATATAGGGATCGTCCATATTGCGGAACATATCGTAAAAGCTTTGTCCCGTAACGGAGACAGCATATTCGGCGTTGAAATAACCGTCTGAAATGAGATGCTCGATAGAACTTATGAAGCTGAAATCCTCCATCATCATCATATGTATCATAAATATGGCAGCGTCCTCGCCGCCCACCTCGTTCATGGCAAGGCTGTAAAGCTCGTCAAGCTGGCTGACCGCTTGTTCCTTTGCGCTGTAAAACCGTTCAAGCTCCGCTTCGCAGTCGGACACGGTATAGCTTTTAACGCTGACGCTTTTTCGCTTGTAAACTGTGATTTTTCCTATTGCAATGCCTTTAAAAACGCTTTTTCCGTTATATCCCGTCATAAAAAGATCACCTCATTCCGATCACAGAGCGTATAGTTACGGCAGTTTATCTTCATTATTCATTAATACTATAATAACACCTCGTCAATCCAAAGTCAATTTGCTTATCGCATAAAGAGTTAAAATATTTTTGTGTATATTTAACAGTTATACGTTTAATATTAGCTTTAAATTTGTTATAAATGTAAATTAGAGTGTGACTTTTCAGTAGGGAAGAATTGTTTATGCCGCAAATAAAATTGTTGACCTTTTGGAATATATATCCTGATGCCGATAAATGTATAAGTGAGAGGGCATAAAACGTTTCCTTAAAATATATTTTACAGAAAAACGCTTTAATTTTTGACCTTATGCCTATATTATATAATACTGTTTGAAAAAATGAAGAAAAACGGTGGTTAATATGGAAAATACACGGGATTTTTACGCAAAGCTGCGCAGACTTGTGCTGCCTATAGCATTTCAGCAGTTTATGATAGCTGCGGTAAGTGCTTCGGACGCAGTAATGCTGGGCTTTTTGAATCAGGATTCCCTTTCGGCGGTATCTCTTGCCGGACAGGTGCAATTCGTTTATACTCTGTTCCTTTTTGCACTTACGGCAGGAACTTCCATTTTCACGGCGCAGTATTGGGGCAAGGGGGATAGGGCATCCGTTGAAAAGGTGCTTGGTATCTCACTTAAAGCCTCGGTGTTCATTTCGCTGCTTTTCACCCTTGCCGCAATTTTCCTGCCGGAGCTGCTGATGAAGGCGTTTACCCCCGAAAAGCGGCTCATTGAGCTTGGAGCGGAGTATCTGAGAATAGTGGGCATTTCCTATTTTATGCTGGGTATCTCGCAGATATATCTGTGCATAATGAAAAATTGCGGTCAGGCGATGAAAAGTGCAGTGATAAGCGCAGTTTCAATGGCTGTCAACATCGGACTCAACGCTCTGCTTATTTTTGGCATAGGAATATTCCCTTCAATGGGAGTAGCCGGAGCGGCGGTGGCAACGACCGTATCAAAGGCTGTGGAGCTTGTCTGGACCCTTGCCGAAATGCTGCGTAAGGACAGGATAAAAATACGCCTGAGCCTTATTATCCATAACGACAGGACGCTGCTTAAGGACTTCTGGAAATACACCCTCCCCGTGCTTGGAAATCAGATAGGCTGGGGCGGCGGCTTTACGATGTACACCGTTATAATGGGTCACCTTAACGACAACGCCGTTGCCGCAAATTCCATTGCAAACATAGTGAAAAACCTTGCCGTCTGCGTTTGCACGGGCATTGCAAGCGGCGGCGGTATCATCGTTGGCAACGAGCTTGGACGGGGCAATCTTGACCGTGCAAAGGAATACGGCGCAAGGGTATGCCGCATTGCCGTTATCGGCGGAATAATATCGGGCGCAGTACTTCTTGCGTTAAGCCCTCTTGTGGTCAAGGCTGCGAACCTCACTCCCGAAGCAAAGGGCTACCTGAAAGTGATGCTGATAGTGTGCAGCTACTATATCGCAGGAAAATCCGTGAATATGACAACAATTTCTGGCATATTCTGCGCAGGAGGGGATTCACGTTTCGGGCTTGTCTGCGACACGGTGACAATGTGGGCGGTAACGGTGCCCCTGGGACTTATTTCGGCGTTCGTTCTTAAGCTGCCTGTTCTTGCGGTTTATATCATAATAAACATTGACGAAATAATCAAGCTGCCTGCGGTGTACAGGCACTATAAAAAGTACCTTTGGGTCAAGGATCTGACAAGAGAGATGTGATGAAATAAATTCACAGTTAAGCTATTGATTTCGGACGTTTTTTGGTGTACAATTTATATGTTTTATTTTGCTGACCGAAAGGATGTTTTATATATGGGTATTTTATCCTGCGCAGCTGTGTTTTCCGACCATATGGTGCTCCAGAGAGGAAAGAACATAAACGTCTGGGGCATGGCATATGACGGCTGGGAAGTGGAAGTTTCCATAGGCGGAAAAACCGTTAAAGCAGTTACCGAAAAGCATAAGTGGGCAGCTGTTCTTCCTCCCATGGAAGCAGGCGGACCTTACGAAATGACCGTTTCCTCAAACGGCGAGACCATAACCTTTACCGATGTAATGATAGGCGAGGTGTGGCTTGCGGGCGGTCAGTCCAATATGGAGCTTGAACTGCAGAATTCTCTTAACGCAGAAGAGGTAATGAAGAGCATAAAGGACGTTAACGTGCGTTTTTATTACACCAAGAAAAATTCTTACATAGACGAATTTTTCTATGCCGACGAGCGCAACGGCGGCTGGGCAAAGGCTGCTCCCGATACCGTAAGGGCATGGTCTGCGGTGGGATATTATTTTGCAAAGAAGCTGTCGGAGGATCTGGGCGTGACCGTAGGCGTTATCGGCTGCAACTGGGGCGGCACCTCCGCTTCCGCATGGATGTCGAAGGAGCTGCTCTGCTCCGATTCCGATACGAAGTCCTACGTTGACGAGTATGACGAAGCTATGGCAGGTAAGACCTTTGAGGAATACTGCGCCGAGCTTGACGATTACAACGCTTATGTTGCGGTATGGCAGCCTAAGATAAACGAATTTTACGAGAAAAATCCTACAGGCGAATGGGGCGACGCTCTTGCCTATGCAGGTCCCTGCCGTTACCCCGAGCCCCTGGGTCCCAAGTCTCCTTTCAGAGCAGGCGGTGTGTACGAAACTATGCTGAAAAGAGTTATGCCCTATACTCTTGCAGGCTTCATCTATTATCAGGGCGAAAGCGACGACCACAAGCCGCAGATGTACTACAAGCTGCTGAAAATGCTTATTGAGCAGTGGAGAAGCGACTGGAAGGATGATACTCTGCCCTTTATTTTTGTTCAGCTGCCTATGCACATCAACAGGGGAGAAGAGGACAGAAAGCATTGGTGCCTTATCAGAGAAGCGCAGATGCGTGTTCATCGGACTACGGCAAATACGGGACTTGCTGTGGCTCTTGACTGCGGTGAGTACGGCAATATCCACCCCCTTGACAAGCAGCCCGTGGGCGAACGTCTTGAGCTGCAGGCGCTTTATCACGTTTATCACAAAATTTCCGCAGACAAGGCTTACGGAGCAGTATACAAGGCTGCGGAATACACGGATAACGGTATGCTGCTTTCCTTTGACTATGCGGAGGACGGCTTTGAGGTAAAGGGAGAAAAGCCCCTCGGTTTTGAAATAGCAGGAGTGGATAAAAAATACTTCCCTGCGGAGGTTGAAATAAAGGGAAACAAGCTGCTTGTTTCTTCAAAAGAGGTAAAAACGCCCGTTTATGCTCGTTATAACTGGGTAAATTACGGAGAAGTAACGGTGTTCTCAAAGAATGGACTTCCCCTTGCGCCGTTCAGAACAGACAGAAACGCATAAGAAAGGACTTGAACAATGAAAATATCATCTCTTTTCGGAAAGGGAAAAACAGTTTTTTCCTTTGAGGTATTTCCCCCGAAAAATACGACACCTATCGAAACAATATACAGCACTCTTGATGAGCTGAAAGAGCTTTCTCCCGATTTTATCAGCGTTACTTACGGCGCAAGGGGAACCTCCGCAGATACGACCACCTGCGACATTGCCTCCTATATACAGAACAAGCTGGGCATAACCTCGGCGGCGCACCTTACCTGTGTTTACAGCACAAAGGAGCTTGTTCTCACACGCCTTGCGCAGCTTAAAGAAAGAAACGTTGAAAATATACTTGCGCTGAGGGGAGATATAAACCCCGAAATGCCGAGGCTCCACGATTTTGAATATGCAAGCGACCTTACAAGATTTATAAAGGAAAACGGAGATTTCCACGTTTCCGGTGCCTGCTACCCCGAGTGCCATATTGAAGCTGTCGATATGGTTGAGGATATACACAACTTAAAACTTAAAGTGGAAGCCGGAGCGGAGCATCTTATGTCACAGCTTTTCTTTGACAACGACGCTTTCTACAGCTTTTATGAAAAGGCAAGGATAGCAGGGATAAACGTGCCTATAGAAGCAGGAATAATGCCTGTTGTCAACGCAAAGCAGATACAGCGTATGGTATCCATGTGCGGAGCAAGCCTGCCTGCAAAGTTTGCAAAGACTATGCAGAGATACGAGAACAACCCCGAAGCGCTCCGTGACGCAGGAATAGCCTATGCCGTTGACCAGATAGTTGACCTTATCTCAAACGGCGTTGAGGGCATACATCTTTATACAATGAATAATCCTTACGTTGCAAAGAAGATAAGCGACAGCATAAAGTCAATGCTGTAAGTAAAGCTGACAGCGGCAAGCATAATAACGGGATTCCAAAGGGACTCATCCCTTTGGAATCCCGTTACGCTTCGCAGTCGGGTTTGTTATACTAATCCTCATTTGTTCGGTGGATAAAGTTGGTAGATAGAATTGCTCCAATCAAGGAAAGCGACCACAGGCGTGCTGTCGCACGGCAAGGGAGCTTGACGACGAGTGGTGCAATTATAGCTGCCAAATTTATCTA
>JALEJQ010000088.1 GCA_022769565.1 Oscillospiraceae bacterium | reverse complement strand
CTATCAGGAAGCGGGTGAAGCTGCATATTGGGGAACTCAGCTTGAAGCTTTAGTGCGTTCGGAGTTTACCAAGCGAACAGGGATTGAAGTGAATCAGGTCAGGCAGCTGCTTCAAAGCGAGGAATATCCGTTTATGCAAGCAAATCTTGACGGTATCTGCGAACACCCCGATTTCGGCACTTGCATATTTGAAGCTAAGACAGCATCGGCATACAAGGCGAGTGAATGGGAAAACTCCATTCCCGCCGAATATATGCTGCAGATTCAGCACTATATGGCAGTTACAGGCTACAAAGGTACATATATTGCTGTACTGATAGGCGGAAACACATTCAAGTGGAAGTTCGTTGAACGTGATGAGGATATAATTGCAATGCTGATAAAACTTGAAGCAGATTTCTGGAATTACGTTACTTTACTTTCTCCACCACCTATTGATGGTACTGATGCTTGTGCCAAATTCATTGCCGAAAGATACTCGGAAAGTGTTTCAGATTCAAGGGTTGATCTTCAAGATAAAGCAGAGCAGTTACTACTGGAGTATGACGAAGCATCTGAATTACTTAATGCGGCAACCGAAAGAAAGCAAAAGGCTGAAAATCAGTTGAAGGAACTGCTTGGAGCTAATGAAGTCGGTATCTGCGGTAATAGAATTATCACTTGGAAGACTACAGTTCAAGAAAGACTTGACAGCAAGCTGCTTAAATCAGAACAGCCCGAACTTTTTAAGCAGTATCTGAGCCAAATATCATTTCGTAAATTTACGGTAAAGGCAGTATAAATATTATGAACACAGAACAGCTAAAAGCAAGACTGAATAACAAGATCAATACTATTAATAATGAAAGGAAGAATACGAATATGAATGAAACAACATTGACTACAACTGCTGTAACTGCAGTAACAACACAAACATTTACTGAAACCTATGCTGCACTCAACAGCAACACCATTGATATCATCAAGCAGAACCTTAAAAACCAGCCACTTTCAATACAGCTCTTCGACACAGTAAAAGCACCATCGGGAGGTACTACTGCATTTACTATACCGGGAATAACGGGAGATGAAATTGAAAAGTCCATAACCGGTATAATTCTGGATTACACTACCCCGAGAGCCTACTGGGAAACTGCTGACCCTGTTGAAGGAACACCACCGACTTGCTACAGTACAAACAGCATTGTTTCAACCGATGGAAAGAACTGCAGTACTTGCCCTTTTAACACATTCGGTTCTCGTAATGGGGATAGTATGGCTAAAGCTTGTAAAGAATCTGTTGTACTGCTGATGCTTCGCCCCGGTAACATTATGCCACTTGCGGTAAGGATACCTGTATCCAGTAAGCTGATTTTCCAGAGATATGTTACAAGGCTAATTGGTAAAATGCTGCCGCTGTCGGGAGTAGTAACACGTATCACTCTCGATAAGACCACTAATAAGTCCGGTCAGCCGTATTCCGTTTACAGTTTTGAAGCCGTGGATATGCTTTCACCCGATGAGGCTGCTAAAGCTAAGGCGTTTGGTGAAAACTTCATGGCTGTAATTGATAGCACAATGCAGTAAACACTTGACAATACGTATGCGCCCCTTAGGATATTGATTCCTAAGGGGCATTAGCTTGTGTAAATTATATATTACCCGGTACAAATCAGTGGGAATAGGATATCCGATATTTCTCCCGGCATTCAAGGCATCAAACGAGCAAAACAGTAATTGTTCTGCATATATTTTTTTAGATTCCTCCACTATATAAATAAAAAATTTTTCAGGAGGAATTATTATGCAAGAAATAAAAATATGCCTTGATACAAAAACATTTAAAACAAAACCTGACAAGCTGGAGATTTCTAATATAAGCAATCGAATTGCAAAAGCTAACATTCTCCTGGATTCACCCGAGAGCGTTAAATCATTTGTCAGAAATGTAGCTTTGAAGGGACAAACATTCTGTCCTGCAACATTTTACGATTCCAGACGCTGTAAGGACTCGTTTGAACAGCAGCAATTGTTTGCTCTTGATTTTGACAACAAAAATGCAGATGATTTCGTATCCTTTGAAGAAATCAAAAAGAGAGCTGACTACTATGATCTGCCGATGGTGGCTGCATATGAGACTTTCTCCAGTACAAATCGTGACAAGTTCCGTGTTCTGTTTCTCAATGATGTAGCTGTTACCGACAGACCGGTTGCTGAAGCCATGCAATTCGCTCTATCGCAGATTTTTCCTGAGGCAGATAAGTCATGTATTAACGACGTATCTAAAATGTACTTTGGTGGTAAAGCAGATCAGTGCTTATTCTACGACGAGGAGCTTCCCCAAATCAATATTGATACACCGTTTCGTAGTCTTACATATCATACTAAGAAGAATAAGGGAGATAAACACTATAAAGAACATATTAGAAGGATATCTAATAAAACAGGAATAGCATTAAATGATAAAGGGTTACTTGATGTATCAATTACAGACGGATCTTGTAAACAAGACCGTCAGACCGAAGATAATACTGGTGCAACAGAAAAATATATAGATATAAAAAATGGGGGAAACTCGCCAAACCCTTTTATATATATAAAAGGAAATGGCGAAAATCCCCCATTTTCATATGTTATAAAATTTAGTAATTTTGAATGCACCAGAAGTTCTTCGGTCTGCAGGGACAATGCAATTGTTCCTGCTATTAATCATAAGCTATTTAGATCTTCAGTAATTAGTGAGATGAATAAATGTAAGTTATATACTGAATTTATTTCAGGTGATAGAAAATTATCTCACAATGAGTTATTTCATATACTGAATAATATGGTAAATATCGAAACCGGTGTCGAAAAGTTTCTTTCTGTGATAGACAATTACCCTGAGTTGTATGGAGACAAGTCAGATAGATGGAAAGAACATGCCTTTTACAATAAAAAGAACTGCTATAAACCCTCACACTGCAGCACTTACTGTCCGCACAGCAAAAGCTGCAGCCATGCGAGCAACATACTGTTGACAGTGCACCAATCAAATGCGGTAATGGAGAAGGTAGAAGGCTATGCGGAAGATTACTATCCTATATCGGTTGTTGAAGAAGATCTGATGAATGAGTTATATGAGGCATTCAACTCATGTGACAATAAGATCCATGTGATAAAAGCACAGACTGCAATAGGAAAAAGCACCTCTTTCCTAAGACTGATGGCTGAGAATCCCGATAGTAATGTGCTGGTGGCTGCACCTACAAATCTCCTAAAGGAAGAGCTGTTTAAAAAAGCTCAGAAGAATGACATAAACGCTATGATGACACCGTCCCTTGATGATATAATGGACCAGCTGCCAAATTCACTTTCCCGCACTATCGAAAAACTATACGCCTGCGGACTTGGCAAGAAGGTTCATAGGGTAATAAAACGTGTAAATGAAAAAAAGGACATTCCCTGTCTGAAAGATTATTTAGAAAAGCGTAAACAGCTGCTAACCTATGATGGCAGCTTAATTACAACGCACAGATATCTGCTGTCTATGGACAGAAAGCGTCTAAACAAATTTGATTGTGTCATAATTGATGAGGACATAATTTTCAAAAGTGTTATTTCAAATCAAGGTGAGATTTCTGTTTCAGACTTGCTGAAGCTAAAGGATGCTGATATCGATCCTAAAGTAAAACCAAAAGCGTCTGAACTGTTGAAAATGTCCCGACTTATGTCTTGCATTGAAGTTGAATCGATAAAATGGGAAGAGGATAATGACATCTGCAAAACACTGGGTATCGACATACCGGCGTTCTGTGAGGCGAAACAATTTATCTTCAGAAATGCTGACGAAGAGCCTAACCTTAAATGTGATACATTTGCATACATGAAACCTGTTACGTTGCTTACGGACAGAAAATATATAATAGTTTCCGCAACAGCAGACGAAACCATATACAAGTCCTATTTTGGCAAGGACAAAGTCGTATTTCACGAATGCAAACAAGCAAAATACTCAGGCACCCTATGCCAGCACTATAGACGGTCGATGAGCAGATTCTGCATCAATCATGACCCAGAGACAATCAGTGAGCTGCAGCACAAAATGGGGTTTGACGATAATCATGTAATTACCTTCAAAAACCAAGAAAAAGGCTCTCTGCATTTTGGGAATACTGAAGGTAGTAACTCCCTGGAAGGAGAGGACATCCTTGTTATCGGAACACCTTATCATGCTGAATTTATCTACAAACTGGCAGCTTTATTACTTGATATTGATTTTGACGAAAAAGAAAAAGCAGAAAAACAGCTAATAGAACACAATGGTTACAGAACCTACTTTACAACATTCAGCAATCCCAAACTAAGAGATATTCAGTTCTGGATGCTTGAGAGCGAACTGGAACAAGCGGTAGGAAGAGCACGCCTTCTTAGAAAAGACTGTACTGTTCATTTGTACTCGAACTTCCCGCTGCGTCAGGCGCAGATGGAATACAATTAAGATTTGTAAACCCACTGCATTTCAGCGGAAATAGAAAAAACGTTATCATTGGCTTTTTTCGCTATATAAAGCTCACCCGAAACAAACAGAATAGTAAAAAAAATTAGCAAATGGAGGGCTTTAATATGATAACAAATATCATTTTTGAGTTGAGCATGACACTAACAAACAATGAATTAAAGAACCTTTTAAACATGAAATGCCTTGATCTGTCGTCACTGCCGAACAGAGATGATGACTATCTGGATTTCGCTGCAAATGATAAGGGAATGTTGGTAGTCTACAGGGACAGTACCTATAAGAAAAAGGTGTCCTTGATATTTGATATGGGTAAAGCATTGTCATCGTCGGAATTTACCCCTGAAAAGGTTTGCCGCAAAACTCAAAAGCGTATATCCAAGTATTTTAATAATATATATTCCCTCGACGAGTTTATGTTGAAGAGAGCTGTGATAATCTATGATATTGACGTCGGTTCGCGTGAATTTGTTTGTTCGTACATAAAAGTATTAAACCGAATAAGAATGGTCAAGTGCTATTCCCCGGCTAAATCCTTTGAAACGGACGAACGAACAAGCTTTAGTATGGAGGGTAACAGCAATGGGGTATGCTTTACTGTTTTTTCGCTTGAAAGTCATATGCACCGATACAATGCAAGCCCAAAACCGTTTGTGGGAATATTACGTTCTGAGGTTCACCTTACAAAGCAGAACACTATTTCTGAGATCACCGGTTCATCGGAAACGGTATGCCAGATAATGGAAATTGTCAAGCGAGCAGAAGCCATATTCCACAGCGTGTTTTATCATATCATTCCCTGCGGTAACTTTTATAAGAAAAGCAAGGCATGCGAAATTGTTCGGCAGACTGTAAAGAAAGAAAAACTTAGAAGAAAAATGCTGAGGCTTATCGCCCTTATTCCGGAAAAGAAGTCACTTCTTCTGGCTCAGAAAGCACTTAAATGTCGGGATATTGACGAGGTGATGGAGGAGTTTAAAAGGATAAATGTGTCTCCGGTAACAATAAGTAAGAGAGGAACACCTAAAATGCTTAAGTCCTTTAGTATTTAATCCACAGACACAATGGGCAAGATATTGTGGTGCACGGGGAATATCCCGTGTACCACTAATATGTTTATTTGTCCTTCAACATATCAACCGTTATTCTTGAGTATTCTGGTTTATAATGCTCACAAATAGAACCATTAATCCCCACCAGTTTATCGAAAACAGTACAGTTGCATTTTTGTGACAAATTTGCGTGCCTCTTTGATATAGATAAATATTGACAGTACTGGCATTTGTGGTACCTTTTTGCAATTGTCAGAGTGCTGATTGGTTCAACGTATTCCTTTGATTTTTCTTCTAATGGATAACGTTCTGTTTCGGAAGAGTTATCCTGAAAATAGGAATTCTCTCCTTTCAGATTATTATAAAAAGCATCTTTTCTATCTTCATTTGTATGATCTGCCACATCAGTTATGCTGTTTCTTCGTATTGGTTGAATAATAAGTGGCGGTTCTGATTTTTCTGTTCGATCATCGAAAGATAGCGTCTGAGTATTGTCATCCCATGTAAATGCAACGGTGTCAATTTTTTTGGCAACTTGGGAAATATATAACGTAACATCATTGTTATCCTTTGTTAATAAGTAAGATCTCCTGCCTATTCGTTTTATATTCTTATGCAGTTGATTGGCATATTTTCTATACTCGTCTGCGTTGTCGTAAGCATTATACACGGTATACAATAAGGTCCTTATCATTACCTCTGGAAAAACAAATCTTTTTTGTCTTAAAAAATCTTCTTTTGTCATCATAAAAATAGTTTTAAAAAAAACATCATCAGCACAATATTTGAAATTTTCAATCAACTCAAGAATCGATAAAATCAATATCTGTTTCGCTTTTTGGGAAAAGCATTCGCCAAATGCTTCATTAAAGTGTTTAATGGATTCCATAAGATTATTACAATATTTTTCAGGTGTTTCATCAAGTTTCAATATTTCTTCTCCGGACATTATTTTTGATATTCTTGATGAATCCCCATTGAATGTTTCGTTGGTGTTTTTTTGTTAACCTTATCTGATTTACATACAACATTTTCAGGATTAACGCATACAATATATTTGCTGACAAGTTTGGATTGAGTAAACCCATACTTTTTTTCTGTAAGATAAAGCATCAGATAGCATATCGTATTAAAATAAAATTGCATTTCCATGTTATAATGCACCTTTCATAAAATTGGTTTAGAGCTTTTTTCAACTTTTTTTCAACTATATTTCAGCTTAAATACAGAATACAGCGTGACGTATATATGATAATATGTTAACAGAGCCAAGGATGTCAGTTCTTCAGCTATTTGCTTTCGAACCCCAAAAGTGGCTACTATAATAAAAAGGAGAAAATCAGCATGAAAAATGATTTCACCACGAATCCCTTTGGCACAAATGGAGCATTCGCTTCAAATCAGTTCCCTTTTGCATCTACTGAAAAGGAAGGTATGACATTGCCCTTTTCTAATAATAGGGATGCAGAGCCCAATTATGGATTTTCATTTGTTGATGGTTGGGATGCCCCAAAGAAGCGCCACAAGAAACACAAGAAACGTAAAAAACAAGATAAGGCTTGCCGAAAATGCATTGCAGGCAAAAAGCACAAGGTAACAAAGCGCTGCAAAAAATGTAGATTCAATAGGAGAAGATCTCCTATTGATACAATTTTCTCGTTCCTGTCAAAGGTAGCGGAGTGTGTTAACAAAACAACCTCCTGTATTGCAAGTATTCAGGCATTAAGGAGGCAAGGCACTAAAGCATTACCTGACCATGACAATACAATAGAAATACCGGCATCTGATGTAATAGTCAAGTAATGCCAGTACGTTAGTGTGTGTTCGTTCTAGGCTTATGAAAGTACACATTTTCAGTTGGAAACACGCTACACTTTACATGAAATTAGGCGAACAAACACAATTTTCAGGAGGAAAAAACATGAAAAAGAAAGAATACATTTTATGCATTTTTGCTCAAATTAAAAACGCATTTGCAGCCTACAATTGTCATATAGAGTTAAAGAAATTCAAATGCAGCAAAGACGGCAAATCGTTCTTTTTCAACATAGGCATCAAGCCCGGAACAAAGTATCAGAGTCTTTTCTCTTCGGCAGATAATGTAAGTGCTTGTCTGGGAATACCGATTATCACCCCTATGCAGAATGGTTGCTACTTTTTTCTGCTGGTTTCCTATGAGGAAGAGTACGACATTGCACTGGGTCCTTTACTTGATTTGATTCAACGAAATAAAAGCCCTGAGAGCATTCCTATTGCTATAGGATTTAATGCGCTTGGTATGCCGTTCGTTGAGGATCTCAAGAGAATACAGCATGCAGTGTATGCCGGCACTACCAACTGTGGCAAGAGCACTGGACTAATTAACTTCACATTGAGCTTAGTGCTTCTTCAATCCCCCAATACAGTCAACTTACTACTATTTGATATTGGCTCTGATACGTTTGACGTGTTAGAGGATATTCCTCATCTTTCCTATCCCATTGTCAAAGACAAGCTTACGGGCTCATATGTCTTAACAGAGTTAACAAAAGAAATGGAGAGAAGGATACTTTTGTCAGAAGATGAGAGGAGATATTTACCGGAAATAGTATGCGTGATTGACGAATTCACATCGCTTATCGCTGATCTTAACGACAAAAAACTGTCGAAAAAGTATAAAAACACGATAAACAATCTGCTCCGACGTGGCCGAAAGGCAAAAATACATATGATTCTTGCGACTCAAAATGCTACTCAGGAAGCTATGCAATCTGATATTGGTAATATCACTACACGCTTTGTTTATAGCTTACCATCCCTACAGTCATCACGAGCTGTACTTGGAGAAGCAGGAGCAGAAACACTCTGCAGATCTGGGGAATTTATGTATAAGGCTTGCTATATGCGGAATGCATGCAGACTGAAAGGTGCTCTTGCGACAGACGAAGAAATTAGCGAGTGGGTAGGCTGGCTGAAATCACTTTCGAATGATGCTTCGCACGCTTACCGTATTCCTCTTGAAGACTGTAAGACTCAGTATTTCAAGGAGGCAATAGAAGATGTTGAGCCCAAATGTGACGTTAGCAATAATTTGGAACTCAGCAAGATTGTTCTCTTCGTGCTTTCCAACAATACCATTTCTGCAAGCCAGCTCAAGAAAGAGTTCAATATTGGTAACCGAGTTAATTCAATAATGGATAAATTGTTCGGAATGGGGCTAATTTCTGAAAAGAATAGTAATAAAGCAAGAATTGTTATTCCAACAACTCGGAGTAATCTCACTGCAGAAACAGTTAACCTGCTGCTTTTAAACGGCGTAAGCGAAGAACTTATTCTAGATGCTTTTGCCAGGCGTGTAGCTGCAGAAAAACTGATTAGCATCGAATAGTCTCTACCATTACATCGTGTAAAATTATGCCACCGAAATAATTAAGCTTCTGATTATGGTGCGATAATTTAGTGCCAAGCAAGTGTTCCTCGCATTTTCCATCATCAAAATTATATATTCTGATTTTGGTGATGGAAGAGGTAACAAACTCCATCTCGGATAACGGATGTTGCAGTACACAAATTCCATTCATATAAGATTATACCCTATAAGTGGAATACTGTCAATAAATTATGCTGTAATTTATCAGAAATCTGAACCCCAAAAGGTACCAATAAAAAATTTAAGGAGGAAAAAATTATGTCAAAATCAGAAATCATTGCCCAGATCGCAGTTCTTCTTGCTGAACTTGTTTCATCAGAAAACAGCAATACAGTAGAATCTGTACAGGTTAACAATGCAACTCCTATCGCAGCAGCATCTCCCATTGAAATGCTGACTGTCAAGGAATGCACGGAGGCGGTCAGTGGTCTGTCCGAACATACTGTGCGTCTGCTTGTTGCCCAGAAGAAGATTCCCTTCATCCGCACAGGTCAAGGAAAGCGTGGTAAGATCCTGATCAACAAGGCTGCGCTTTTAGATTATCTTGAGATCACAGCTTAACAGTTTAAAGCGGCATACTCCTGCTTGCGGACTTGACACTATGAAAAGTAGTGTAATAATGCGTTCGTACAGGAGTGTGCCATAATTTCTATACTCAATAAAGGAGAATGATACTATGGCTACTATCACTAAAAGAGGCAAAAGCTTCCGTATCAAGGTTTCTCTGGGATACGATATGGACGGCAGACAGATAATCAAATCCACAACCTTCACTGCCCCTGATGGGGTAACACCCAAAAAGGCAGAAAAGTTAGCTCAACAGTATGCATATGAGTTTGAGCAGCATTGTAAGGGCTACGTTCAGCTTAACGAAAGTATGCGTTTTTCGGAGCTTGCAGAATGGTATTTCGAAAACTATGCCCCCGTAGAACTGAAAGAAAGTACCGCCTATACCTATAGGAGGCAGTATAATAAACACATTGCTCCTGTATTGGGAAATGTTAAGGTAAAGGACATTACAACGCCTAAGCTTACGCAGATCATGCTCACCTATAAGCTTAATCCCGCAACAGTCCGTAAAATCTACATAGTGATCCAGAGCATATTCCGCAGAGGGGTTGAGCAGGGATTTATCCGTGAATCACCTTGCAGAAATGTAATACTCCCTAAGAACCGCAATAAGAAGAAACGTCCTGTGCTTGATGAACAGCAGACAAGAGATTTTCTCATTCTGCTTGATACAAAGCCGTGGGACGAAGACGTCAAGCGTATGATCAAGGTGCTTCTTTACACCGGTATGCGTTGCGGAGAATGTCTTGCGCTGTCATGGGAAGATATTGACTTTGATAACAAGACCATTTCGATAAACCACAATCTTGCCGATGTAGGCGGAAAACATTATCTGACTACGCCTAAAACCGAGAGCAGTATCCGTACTATCGGAATGAGTGAGGTCCTTGCTGATATTCTCAAGGAGCAAAAGAAGTATATTGAGGAGTTATCAACTGCCATAGGCGACAGTTTTGCTCATCCCGAAATGGTATTTACATCTGCTCTTGGCAATTATCGTGACAGGAATTCTCTCAATACCTCATTCAAGAGATTTCTGAAAGGTACGGGATATGAATTTCTGACGCTTCATCAGCTTCGACATTGCAATGCTACATTGCTTCTTAACAGCGGCGTTGATCTGAAAATCGTATCCGAACATCTGGGACACTGCGACATCGGAGTGACTGCCAACATATACGCTGATGTGCTGAAAAGCACAAAGTCCAAGGTTGCAGACCTTATCTCTCTTAAACTCTCATAAATGCAAAAAATCCGCTCTCAAAAAGAGAGCGGATCAAAAAATCTTTCAATAAAGACCAACCAAAGACCAAATTGATAACTTGTTCGCCCCAAACCGCGTAACCACGCCATTTGTACGGGCAAAAATTATCTCTTTGAGAACTGAGGAGCGCGACGAGCGGCCTTTAAGCCGTACTTCTTTCTTTCCTTCATTCTCGGGTCACGAGTGAGGAATCCTGCCTTCTTAAGAACAGGACGAAGCTCTGCATCATACTGGAGGAGAGCTCTGGAAAGACCGTGACGGATAGCACCTGCCTGACCTGTAACACCGCCGCCTGCTACTGTGCAGACAATATCAAACTTCTCTGCATTTTCTGTGAGAACGAGGGGCTGTCTTACTATCAGCTTGAGTGTTTCAAGACCAAAATAATCGTCAATATCTCTGCCGTTGATCGTAACGTTACCGCTGCCGGCATATACTCTTACTCTTGCAACGGAGCTTTTTCTTCTGCCTGTGCCGTAGAAATAGGGCTGTTTTGATTCGTACATCTAAGCTTCCTCCTTATATCTCGTAAATTTCGGGCTTCTGAGCTGCATTCTCGTGCTCGGGACCTGCATAAGTTCTGAGTCTTGTAAGAGCTGCTCTTCCCAGTGTATTGTTAGGAAGCATTCCGTTAACTGCAATTTCCATTGCCTTTTCCGGATTATTCTTCATCATATCGCTGTACTGGGTTTCCTTAAGTCCGCCGATCCAGCCGGTGTGCCACTTAAAGGTCTTCTGCTCAAGCTTCTTGCCTGTGAGGATAGCCTTTGAGCAGTTTACAATGATAACGTGATCTCCGCAGTCTGCGTGAGGAGCGAAAGTAGGCTTGTTCTTGCCTCTGAGAATTGATGCGGCAGCTGCAGCTACTCGTCCGAGGGGCTTATCGGCAGCATCAATAACATACCACTTACGGCTGATTTCATTAGCCTTAGGCATATAAGTTGACATAGTCATTCTCCTTTATAATAATAGTATGATTCCTGCCTGACGGTTAATCGCTCTTGTAGGCAACTCATCATACAAACCGATATACGTCCGACACAACATTTAGTATTATACACGCTCGAAAAAAGGTTGTCAATAGTCATTTTGCCGAATTTTTAAAATATATCCCTAAATCTCTTTAAATCTCTCTGTTTTTCTTGTTTTCTCTCCATATCTAAAAATTCATTTCATTTTTTATTTGGCCAATTATTGCTTTTTACGGCAGGGATTTTATGTTAAATTTCCGAAAATAATACTTTTTTTCAGTTTTACTATTGACATAAAACTCATGGGGGTATATAATATTTATGATTTATTCATTTTGGTTTGGAGTACGCTTATGAATACCGCTGCTGCATTATTCGTATTTATATTTTTTGCAGGCTTCAGCTATTATTTCAGCTCAGGCTTTTATTTCCTTTGCCGTAAAAAATATAATGCCGAAAACAGTATGGCATTCTGACATACCTTGTAATATGTTCTACTGTCTGCGGCAAATTTTGTCACAGACTTTTTTATTTTTGACTAAAGGAAAGGACGGTTTATTATGGATATCAAGAAAGTTATATCGGGTTGTCTGTGCTGCACCGCAATATTTTCCTTATCAGGCTGCTCTCTTTTCGGTGATAAAGAAAGCGCCGAAGCCTCCCCCGACCAAGAAGAGCTTTTATCTCAGATAGAATCTCTGCAGGGTGAAGTTTCTTCCCTTAAAGAGCAAACTATGCCCAATATCAGTTTCAGAAATAAATCGGATTACCTTCTCGGCAAGGATAATCCTGCGGTAAGCGAAGCTGTTTCCGAAAAAGAAAAGGCTATGGCAGACCTACCGCCTACTATATTAATTAAGGGCACAGAATACAGCACCGACCTTACATCCCTTACGTTAAGCAATATGGATCTGACGGATGATGACATCAAAGAGCTTAAATATATGGTAAATCTGACGGAGCTTCAGATATATCAGAACAAAATAACCGACCTTTCCCCTCTTAAAGGTCTTACAAACCTGAAAAACCTGTCTCTTTTCAAAAATGAGATAAGCGACCTTACGCCTATTGCAGGGCTTGTGGGATTGGAAAGCCTTTATCTGCGTTCAAATAAGATAAGCGACATTTCCCCACTTGACGGACTTATCAATCTGCAGGTGCTTGACCTGTCGGAAAATGAGATAAAGGACGTTACTCCTCTTACGGAATGCAGGAATCTCAAGCTGCTGAGGATAAACGACAACAATATTTCAGACATAACCGCTCTGAGCGGAATGACGGCAATGGAACGTCTGCACTTACAGAACAACAGCATTTCCGACATTACGCCTGTAATGAATATGATAGAGCTCAGCGAGCTGTATGTACAGAATAACAACATAAGCTCCATTGAACCCGTAATGTCTCTTACAACGCTTGAATGGCTGAAAATAGGCAGCAATCCCGTTTCAAATTTAAGACCTGCCGCTTCTCTTACTGCGCTAAAAAAGCTGTATATGGAGAACATTTCCGTTGACGATGAAACAATGGCATATCTTGAAGAACAGCTTCCCGACTGCACTTTTGTAAAATAAAAATTAATATTTCGGAGGAATAAAAATGATCATTATCTTAAAAAAGGACGCCAAGAAGGAATCCATTGCAAGACTTGAAGAAATACTCAAAGAAAAGGGCATTTCCACCAACCATATCCAAGGCGTTAATCAGAACATTATCGGACTTATCGGCGATACTTCCGCAGTTGATATGAGCAACCTTTACGCTCAGGACTGCGTTGAGGAAATAAAGCGTGTTCAGGAACCTTATAAAAAGGCAAACCGTAAATTCCACCCCGATGATACCGTTGTTCAGGCAGGAAATGTTAAGATCGGAGACGGTTCTCTGCAGATAATCGCAGGTCCCTGCTCCGTTGAAAGCGAAAGCCAGATAATCACAACGGCTATAGCCTGCAAGGAAGCAGGAGCAACAATGCTCAGAGGCGGCGCATTCAAGCCCAGAACTTCACCCTATTCTTTCCAGGGTTTAAGAGCGGAGGGAATAAAGCTGCTGCTTAAAGCAAAGGCTGAAACGGGACTTCCCATTGTTACGGAAATAATGAGCCAGTCCGACATTGACCTTTTTGCAGATGTGGACGTTATTCAGGTGGGCGCAAGAAATATGCAGAATTTTGAGCTTCTTAAGGCTCTCGGCAAGGTCGACAAGCCTGTTCTTCTCAAAAGAGGTCTCGCAAACACACTTGAAGAGACCCTTATGTCAGCCGAATATATTATGTCAGAGGGAAATGCTAACGTTATTCTTTGCGAAAGAGGCATACGCACCTTTGAAACAATGACAAGAAACACCTTTGATGTTTCCGCAATCCCCCTTCTTAAGCAGAAATCACACCTTCCCGTATGCGCAGACCCCTCTCACGCAACAGGTATGATCTCACTTATCGAGCCTATGTCACTTGCGGCAATTGCGGCAGGTGCGGACGCTCTTGAAATTGAAGTACACAACGACCCCAAGTGCGCTCTTTCCGACGGCGGTCAGCAGCTTACCCCTGCTATGTTCAAGGAAGTTATGGAAAAGATAAAAGGTCTCTGCGGCTATTTTGGCAGAAAAATAGGCTAAACGGAGAGTGTTGTTATGGAATACAAAAGGATAAAGGTAAAAGCCTCCGGGCAGTATGAAATAATTATCGGAGACGGTCTTATAGGCAGTTCCGCAGACTATATAAAGGAAGTCACCAAGGCGCAGAATTTTGCCGTTATAACCGATGATACCGTAGATTCCCTTTACGGTGAAAAGGTATGCGGAAGTTTATCGGCGGCAGGATTTAACGTATGCAAGTTCGTTTTCCCCCACGGAGAGGCTTCAAAATGCTCGGATACGCTGCTGAAAATTTACAGCTTTCTCTGTCTGAACCATATTTCCCGTGCCGATTGTCTTGTTGCTCTCGGCGGCGGCGTTGTGGGCGATATTACGGGATATGCTGCGGCAACGTTTTTAAGAGGAATGGATTTTGTACAGATACCCACTACCCTGCTTGCTCAGGTGGATTCATCGGTTGGCGGAAAAACCGCTATCGACCTTCCTGAAGGAAAAAACCTTGTTGGCGCATTCAAGCAGCCGAAGTTAGTTCTTTGCGACACGGACACCCTTGACACTCTTCCCGAGGAATTCCTTATTGACGGAATGGGAGAGGTGGTAAAATACGGAATGATAAAGTCCGCTCCCCTTTTCGAGCTTCTTGAAACAAGGACGCTGGACAACATAAAAGAAATCGCAGACAACGTTATCGAGCAGTGTGTATCCATCAAAAGAGACGTTGTTGAAGCGGACGAATTTGACAAGGGCGAAAGAATGCTCCTTAACTTCGGTCACACTCTTGCTCATTCCATAGAGCAGTATTACAACTACACCGGCATTACCCACGGAAAGGCTGTAGCCGCAGGAATGAGAATGATCACCGGTCTTGCCGAAAAGAAGGGTATGGCGGAAAGCGGTCTGTGCGAGCGGCTTGTAAGCTGTCTTGAAAGATACAAGCTGAACGTACAGGTAGAGCCTGAAGTTTCTCAGCTTGGCGAAGCGTGTCTGAACGACAAAAAGCGTTCCGGCGGCAGCATAAGCGTTATTATATGCAGTGATGTCGGAAAATCAGCGGCAGTAAAGATGCCCGTAGACGGATTTCTTAAATTTCTTAATGAATAAAAAAGGATGAGCCTGATGAACGTAAAAATTATGCCCTCAAAGCTGATTGGAAAGGTGGCTGCGCCGTCCTCCAAAAGCTTTTCCCACAGAATGATAATTGCCGCAGCTCTTGCAGATGGCATATCGGAAATAAGCAACATTAACCCGTCGGAGGATATTGACGCCACCGTTGAAGCAATGACCGCTCTCGGTGCAAAAATCGCGTGTGACGGAAACGTTTATACCGTTAAGGGCATAAGCAAGCCTGCGGAAAAAGCGGTCATAAACTGCCGTGAAAGCGGTTCAACGCTGCGTTTTATAATACCTGTTGCCGCCGCTTTGGGCTGCGAGACGGAATTTAACGGTTACGGAAAGCTGCCCACAAGACCCATTACCCCTTACAAGCGTGAAATGTCTGCAAAGGGAGTGACCTTTGACCACACAGAGGGCGTTATGCCGTTTTCTGTGTCGGGCAGGCTGATCGGCGGCGAATACAGGCTTGAAGGAGACATTTCCTCCCAGTTTATCACAGGTCTGCTTTATGCGCTGCCCTTATGCGGCTGTGACAGCTCGGTAATACTTACCTCAAAGCTGGAATCCAAGCCATATGCGGATATGACTATAGCCGCTTTAAAGCAGTTTGGCATTGAAATAGAGGAAACTGTTGGCAAGGAGGGCTTCCCTGTTTACAATATCAAGGGAAATCAGAAGTATAAGCCTGCCGATCGTTCCGTTGAGGGAGATTATTCTCAGGCGGCGTTCTATTTTGCCGCAGAAGCTCTTGGTTCGGAGCTTCTTGTTACCAACTTAAATGAAGATTCTGTGCAGGGAGATAAAAAAATCCTTGAAATTATCCAGAATATGAGGTATAATAATAGAGTGTGCGGAAATTATGAGCCGTTTACGGTGGATGCAGCCGATATTCCCGACCTTGTGCCGATCTTAACCGTTCTCGGCTGCTTTACATCGGGTACAAGCCGCATTGTCAACGCAAAAAGGCTGAAGATCAAGGAAAGCGACCGTCTTAAAGCCATTGCCGACGCTATGAACGCAATAGGCGGAAAGGTCACAGCAGGGGATGACTACCTTGAAATTGAACCTGTTGAACATTTCCGCGGCGGTTCGGTAAACGGCTGCAACGACCACAGGATAGTTATGGCATCTGCAATTGCTTCTACAATGTCCGAGGGAATAATTACGATCTCCGATTGTGAAGCAGTTTCAAAAAGCTACCCTGATTTCTGGAAGGATTTTAAAACCCTTGGCGGAAATTTTGAATTTTTTGAATAATAAATGTCAAACATCGCTTGTTTGCTGAAAGGACTGAAATGGAAAAAATGTCTTCATTCTGGAACCACAATATCGCAGTATCTATCTTCGGAGAATCTCACGGTCCGGCTATCGGAGTTGTAATAGACAACCTTCCTCCAGGAGAACACATCGACCTTGAGGAGCTTCGCTGCTTTATGGAAAGGCGTGCTCCCAAAAAAGACGCAACCTCAACTCACAGAAACGAAAAGGATATGCCTAACATTATGTCCGGTGTTTACAACGGCTACACCACAGGCACTCCCCTTGCCGCTTTTATCAGCAACACCGATCAGCATTCCCAGGATTACAACAACATATCCAAGCTTGCCCGTCCGGGTCATGCGGACTACACAGGTGCACTCAGATACAAGGGCTTCAATGATGTAAGAGGCGGAGGACATTTTTCCGGCAGACTTACCGCTCCCCTTTGCTTTGCAGGTGCTATCTGCGGTCAGATACTTGAAAGAAGAGGCATCTACACAGGCACTCATATCCAGCAGATACACAATATCAAGGACACAAAGTTTAATCCCTGTGAAATTTCAAGAGAGCAGATAATCGCTCTCCGTCATAAGAAATTCCCCACCATAAGCGACAAAAAGGGACAGGCTATGTACAACGACATTGCGGAAGCAAGAAACGCCCTTGACAGCCTTGGCGGTATTGTAGAATGTGCCGTTACAAACGTTCCCGCAGGAATAGGCTCACCTATGTTTGAAGGACTTGAAAACAGCATTTCTCAGCTTGTTTTCGGCATTCCTGCAGTAAAGGGAATCGAATTCGGCGCAGGCTTCCAGGTAGCAAATATGCTCGGCAGCCAGAACAACGATGAATTCTATGTTAACGATGTAGGTCACGTTGTAACAAAGACCAACAACCACGGCGGTATCCTTGGCGGCATCTCTTCGGGTATGCCTATAATTTTCAGGGTAGCATTCAAGCCTACGCCGTCTATCGCACAGCCGCAGAACACTATAGATTACGGCGCAATGACAAACGGCGTTATCGAAATAAAGGGCAGACATGACCCCTGTGTCGTTCCCCGTGCAGTACCCTGCGTTGAAGCGGCGGCTAATATCGCTATTCTTTCACATATGCTGGACTATCCCAATTTCTAATAAGAGGAACTTTTAATGGACGATCTTACAACAGAATTATCCTCGGTACACGATGTCAAAATTTCCGTTTGCTATATGCTTGACAAGCTGAACCGTCCCGTTACCGCAGATCAGCTTTACGAAATAATTTTAGACAGCGAAGTCGTAAATTATTTTCACTATACGGAAGCATTCAGCGACCTTATAAAAAGCGGTGCAATTTCAAAAAAGAACATAAACGGAACGGAATGTATCGTTCTTGAGGAAAAAGGAAAGCTAAGCTCGGAATATTACAACGAATTTATACCCTACCATTTCAGAAAGCGGCTTCTTCAGTCGGCGTTTGCATTTTTCGCAAAAATAAAGCGTGAAAACGACGCAGACATTAAGATAAGCGATGTAAAGAACGGCTGCGAAGTAGAATGTGTTATAAGAGACACGGATTTTGAGCTTATGGATCTGCGGCTTTATGCTCCCGATCGCGAACAGGCGGAAGTCATAAGGGACAAGATAATGCTTGACCCTGTGGGCTTTTACAACAAGGTCATAACTTACGTTCTTAATAATCAGGAAGAGCAGTTCGATATTGATATTTATGATTAATTTTCAGCCTTATACAAATGTATAAGGCTGATTTTTTTTGCAAAAACTATTGACATGTGTAGATGTCCGATATATAATGATATATAGATAATCTACATATAAGAGGTGATGTTATGAAAATCGACAAGTCACTTTTAACAGGTTCAACGGGTATGCTTATCCTGCGGCTTCTTGACGAAAAGGCAATGTACGGGTATGAAATGATAGAAACGCTGGAAAAGCGCTCCGACAACACTTTTTCGCTGAAAGCAGGAACTCTTTATCCCCTGCTCCATTCACTTGAACAATCGGGTTATGTAACTTCAAGCGAATCGGAAGCGGAAAACGGACGTATCCGTAAATATTACACTATAACCGAGGACGGTAAAAACGTGCTGTCGCAAAAACGTGCCGAATGGGAGGTTTTCAGCGGTGCGGTAAACAAGGTATTGGAGGGGTTAAAATGAAAAAAGCCGAGTACATTGATTCCGTACTTGAACAGGTGCGGTGCAAGGCGGTACACGATCCGCTTAAACGTGAGCTTGAAACTCATATTGACGAACAGACAGAGGCTTACATCGCCTCGGGAATGACAGAAGGTGAAGCGGAAGAAAAAGCAGTTGAAACAATGGGCAGTCCCAATGAAACGGGAATACAGCTTGACCGTGTTCACCGTCCAGATCATCCGCTGGCAATGCTGCTTTTTATAGCCTTGTTTCTTGCGGCAGGCTTCATTATCTATGCGCTTCTGACAAAACGAAATAATTTTTCTTATTTCAACATGAGCATCAGCGCAGGTATACCCTTGGATTCCGCACAAAAATATCTTATGTGCATACCCATCGCAGCAGCCGTTACCTTGCTGTTTTACTTTATGGACTACACGGTTTTCACCCGAATCCCCAAGACAGCTTATGTAATTTTCAGCGCAGTTTTATTCGTTGGAATGGAGCTGATATTTGACAGAGAGATGTCACGGCGGTTTGTGTTCTACGGAACAATGCTTTATGCACCGCTTATGTGCGGAGTTGTATACTCGATGAATGGCAAGGGGTTCAAAGGCTTTGTTCTCGCCTGTTTTGCGCTGGTAGTTCCGCCCGTATTTATCAACATATATGCGCCCTGCATTTCTGGAGCTGTAATGTCGGGGATAACCGCCCTTGTTATAATGACAACAGCTGTGTCGGCAGGCCGGTTCAAGCTGAAAAAACGGACGGCTTATCTGTTTATGTATATCCCTGCGGCATTGGGAACAGCAGGCATCATATGGGTAAAACTATTCCGTGCGTCAGAAGAATACGGTCTGCACTTTGAACGGGATTACATAAGAGAAATACTGTCGCACACACAGCTTTTCAGTCAGAGCGGCGCCGATTATTCTCAACTCAGCAGTTCCGCAGACGCACATCTTCTTACGGCGGTCATAGCCGACTTAGGTTTGATCGCAGGAATTGCCGTTACTCTTATAATAACTGCTTTTCCGATGATAATGCTTATCCTTTCATCAAGAGTAAAAAACCCTTTCGGACGAATAACGGCAGTTTCTATTTCTGCGGTATTCGTATTCCAGACGGTATGCTACATTCTTGCAAATTACGGAATAAGCACAAGCTACGAATCCTATGTGACCGTACCGTTTCTCACAAATAATCCTGCAAATATGGCTGTGGGAGCAGCTTTGACGGGGATCTTCATGTCTGTTTACAGGCGTAGAAATATTTTTCCCGAACAAAACATTGTCAAAAAAACAAAAGCATAAATAACGACCGGCTGTAACACCGATTCGATGTTACAGCCGGTTTAATTATATCTTCTGTATCTTTGCGAAGTTAGCCATTAGTTTTTTGGTTCCGACCTTTTCAAAGGCAATTTCAAGCATTGCATCGTTAGAAATTTTCTTTACGGAAAGAACCGTTCCCTCGCCGAAAATGTTATGCTTTACCCTGTCGCCCACTTCAAATTCAACGCTGCGGCTCTTTTTAGCCTGCTCGATCTTCTTGTTTGCGATCTGACTTTGCAGCGTGTACGCCTTTGAAGTGTTCTGGATAATAACATCGTCCTCAGTAGCCTTGCGGACATTTACGGTACTGTCTATCCTGTTGATATATTCGGGCGGAATTTCCTTTACAAAGCGTGAAACAAGGTTGCGGTTGGTTGAACCGAACAACATTCTCTGCTGGGCATGGGTTATATACAGCTTCTTCCTTGCACGGGTTATGGCAACATATGCAAGGCGGCGTTCTTCTTCAAGATCCTCAACGGAATCCATACTTCTTACGCCGGGGAAAATTCCCTCTTCCATGCCGATTATGAAAATATTGTTGAACTCGAGACCCTTTGCGGAGTGAATCGTCATCATATTTACTGCGTCGGTGCTGTCGTCCATCTTATCAATATCGGTAAAGAGAGAGATCTCCTCCAAAAATTCTGACAGGCTGTATTCCTCGCCCTCAGCCTTGCTGTTCATATACTCCACCATAGTGGATTTCAGTTCGTTGATATTCTCCATTCTTGCGGCACCCTCGTCTCCGAGAGTTTTCATATATGCGGCATAGCCTGTTTTTTCAAGAAGGGTATCAAGGAGCTTGTCAAGGGGGGCTGTTTCGGACAGCTTGCGCAGCTCCATAAACATATCCGCAGTTTTTACAAGAGAAGCGGACTTCTTGGAAAGTATGGGATAGTTTTCGGCATTTTTCATTATTTCTATGGGAGAAATTTTAAGGTCGGAGGACATCTGCTCTATCATGGAAACGGTGGTGTCGCCTATTCCCCTTTTAGGCTCGTTGATTATCCTCTTGAAGCGAAGCATATCCATATCGTTGTTGAGAACGGAAAGATAAGCTACCATATCCCTTATTTCTTTTCTGTCGTAGAAGCGCTGTCCGCCTATTACACGGTAAGGGATACCGCTTGAAGTAAACGCACGTTCAAGGCTGTTTGACTGCGCATTCATTCTGTACAGCACGGCATAATTCTTGTAGCTTTCTCCCTCTTCCACGCCTTTAAGTATAGTTTCGGCAACAAAATGTGACTCGGAGGATTCGTCCGAAGCCTTGTAAACGGTGACTTTTTCTCCGTCGCCCGAATCTGTCCATAATCTTTTTTCGTTTCTGTTGGTATTGTTGGAAATAACGGCATTTGCGGCGTTAAGAATGTTCTGCGTTGAACGGTAATTCTGTTCAAGCTTGATAACTGTCGCAGGGTCAAACTGTTCCTCAAATTCAAGGATATTTTCAATAGTTGCTCCTCTGAATTTATAAATGGACTGGTCATCGTCGCCTACAACGCATATGTTTCTGAATTTTGCCGAAAGAAGCGTAACAAGCCTGAGCTGGGCAAAATTAGTATCCTGATACTCGTCTACCATAATATATCTGTAACGGTTGCTGTAATGGTCGAGAACGTCGGGATCCTGCTCAAAAAGCTTGACGGTAAGTCTGATTATATCGTCAAAATCCACGGCGTTGGCAGCCTGCAGACGGCTCTGGTACGCTTTATAAAGCTTTGCTATTCCAAGCTTGCGGTAATCCCCTGCCGCTTTTGCTTCGTATACCTCGGGGTCTTCAAGTCTGTCCTTCGCATTGGATATTTCCGCCATAACGGACTTGGGCGGAAAAGCCTTGTCGGACAGGTCAAGGGGTTCATAGCATGATTTGAGAAGACGCTGGCTGTCGTCGCTGTCATAAATGGTGAAATCGCTGCTGTAGCCCAGCTTGCTTATTTCCTTCCTTAAAATCCTTACGCACATTGAATGGAAGGTAGCAGCCGTAATTTCTGCTGCGCAATCTCCAAGCATTGCGGCAAGTCGTTCCTTTAATTCTCCTGCAGCCTTATTGGTAAAGGTGATAGCCATTATCCTCCAGGGGTCTACCCTATCGACTGCAATTATATCTTTAAGCCTTGAAACCGCAGCTTCATCCTTTTCGCCCTTATATCCGTTAAGAAAATTTATATCGTCCTCGGAAACGCCTGCGTGACAATTTTCATCTGCATATGCATTTCCAAAATTTATCATATTTGCAATGCGGTTAACGAGAACCGACGTTTTTCCGCTTCCTGCACCTGCAAGCACAAGAACCGGTCCGTTCACGGTGAATACGGCTTTCTTCTGCATATCGTTAAGCCCTGAAAAATACATATTCATCGCCGCTCTTTTTGCAGTTAAAAACTCCTGATTGATACTCATAAAAACCTCCATAAAAATCTGCGGTATACTGTAATATTATTGTTTAAACCGCCGCAGATGCCGCTGCATAATCACACAAAGGCAGCATCAGCTTTTCCTGCTGCACTGTCATCGGTTCGCTATATGCCCAAGCTCCGATTCCTGCAATTATGCCTGAAAACACATATCTTCGTGTTCTCCGATAAAATTTTTTCTCTTTCTGTATTATTATACCACAATCCGATAGCAAACGGAAGAGGATTTTACACTTTTAACATTTTTATAATAAAAATCGTTATATTTGAATAGTTACGTTCAAAAAAGGGAAAATGTATATCAGAAATAACGCTGACGAATAATTTTTTCCAGCATTTCGGAACACGGAAGGAGTTTTTATTATGCGATCAAAAAGAGAACAATGGTCTTCCGGCATAGGATTTATTATGGCTGCAGCAGGTTCCGCCATAGGTCTTGGGAATCTGTGGAAGTTTCCCTATATTGCAGGAACAAGCGGCGGCGCAGTTTTTCTCATTATTTATATTTTTTTCCTTGTCATACTTGGCATACCCATACTTCTTTCGGAAATGGCAATAGGACGCTTTGCAGGAGAAAATGCCGTTGATTCCTGCAAAAAGCTGAGTCCGAAATTTGGCTTTGTCGGCGGTCTTGGCATTGCGGGAGCTTTTCTTGTTCTTGCAAGCTACGGAGTTGTAGGCGGCTGGGTAATAAAATACATTTTCAAAAGCTTTTCGGGCAGCGGATTCGGTACGGATTTTTTTGCAGACTACACCGCACAGCCCATTGAACCCATACTCTGGACGTTTGTGTTTATTGCAATAAACGTAATAATAGTTACGGGAGGAATAGCTAAAGGAATAGAACGGGTAAGCACCATTCTGCTGCCTGTGCTGCTCATATTTCTTATCGGGATAATGATATACTGTCTTACTCTGCCAAATGCCGCCCAAGGTGTCAGATATTTTATCGTTCCCGACCTTGCCGGGATAAACTCCCTTTCCGACCTGTCGCAGATAGCGATAAACGCAATGGGGCAGGTGTTCTTCTCCCTTTCTCTGGGAATGGGAACGCTTATAACCTACGGAAGCTACCTGTCCAAAAGTACAAACCTTACTTCAAGCACGGTGACAATAGTTACTCTTGACACGCTTATAGCCGTCATTGCTGGCTTTGCGATCATTCCTGCGGTGTTTTCATTCGGTCTTGAAGTAACGGGCGGTCCCGGACTTATCTTTCAAACGCTCCCCGTGGTATTTTCAAATATAAAGGGCGGACGGTTCATTTCGGCGCTGTTTTTCCTGCTGGTGCTTTTTGCGGCGGTAACGTCTGCAATTTCGCTGCTGGAGGTGATCGTATCCTGGTTTTCCGACAAGACGGGACTTTCGAGAAAAGTGTCCTCAGTCATAGCAGGCGGTGCAGCCTTTCTTATGTGCATTTTTGCTTCTCTTTCCTTCGGTGTTCTTTCGGAAGCAACGATCTTCAATATGAACTTCTTTGATTTTCTGAATTTTGCGGCAGATAAGATCGTTATGCCCATTGGCGGATTTTTTATGTGTATTCTTGTAGGGCATATATGGGGAACAGACGCTGCTTTGGAAGAAATATCCAACGGCGGAAAGCTGAAATTCAGATTAAAGCCCCTTTTTTCCGCAGCTATTAAATATATAGCACCTGCCATGATAATCGTTATATTTATTTCTTCATTTTTTTGATAAAAATATCCCTAAAGACAAACGCTTATTCCTTTGGTAAATATGCACAAAAGAATAAGCGTTATTTTTTAGGGCAAAATGCAAATTTTTATAGACATTTTTAATCAATTGTTGTATAATATAAACATAAACTGACTTTCGGACAAGCCGAAATGCCGGTTGTTTCAAGAAATGAGGTTATTCCAATGAACGAACAGGAAATCAAGGATCAGATATGCGATGTCTGCCATAAAATGTGGCAGCTTGGCTGGGTCGCCGCTAATGATGGAAACGTTTCCGTCAAGCTGGACGATGATACATATCTTGCGACACCTACGGGAATAAGCAAAAGCTTTATCACTCCCGAAAAAATCGTTAAGATCAACGGAAAGGGCGAGGTCATCGAAGCAAACGGCGATTACCGTCCCTCCTCCGAGATCAAAATGCACCTGCGCTGCTATCAGGAACGCCCCGATGTTGGCGGAGTTGTTCACGCTCACCCTCCCACGGCTACGGGCTATGCCGTTGCAAACAAAGCTCTTGACGGATACACCATGATAGAAGCGGTAATTGCAGTTGGAAGCGTTCCCGTTACGCCTTACGGCACCCCCTCCACCTATGAAGTTCCCGAGGCAATTACGCCTTATTTACAGGAACATGATGTTATGCTTCTGCAGAACCACGGTGCGCTTACGGTAGGTGCAGATCTGCTGACGGCTTACTACCGTATGGAAACTCTTGAGCTTTTTGCAAAAATTTCCCTTACCGCTCACCTGCTTGGCGGCGAAAGAGAGATTTCCCGTGAAAACATTGACCGTCTCTGCTCTATGCGTGAAAATTACAAAGTCACCGGAAAACACCCCGGTTACAAGAAATACCCATACGGAGATAAGTGATTATTTTAACTTGGAAATCAATGTAGGGGACGGGTTTCCCGTCCCGTTTCAGCGCATTATTTTATACGGAATTTACATTCAAAACCAAAATGAAAATTTTAAGGAAAGTGAAAAGCAGAGTGTTAAAAACTTCACTCTTAACTCTTCACTCTCCAAACTAAAATAAAGGAGTGTTTTTACTATGGCAAACAGATTTATCCTCAACGAAACATCTTATCACGGTGCAGGCGCTATTGCAGCTATTGCAGACGAAGCTAAGAACAGAGGCTTCAGAAAGGCTCTTGTATGCTCCGACCCCGACCTTATCAAGTTCGGTGTAACAAAGAAGGTAACAGACGTTCTGGACGGCGCAGGTCTTGCTTATACTCTTTATTCCGAAATCAAGCCCAACCCTACAATTGAAAATGTACAGTCCGGCGTTGCTGCTTTCAAGGCTGCGGAAGCTGATTACCTTATTGCTATCGGCGGCGGTTCTTCTATGGACACAGCAAAGGCTATCGGCATTATCATTGCTAACCCCGAATTTGCTGATGTAAGAAGCCTTGAAGGCGTTGCTGACACAAAGAACAAGAGTGTTCCCATTCTTGCCGTTCCCACAACAGCAGGTACAGCAGCAGAAGTTACTATCAATTACGTTATCACCGACGCAGAAAAGAACCGTAAAATGGTTTGCGTTGACCCCCACGACATTCCCGTTGTTGCTTTCGTTGACCCCGATATGATGTCCTCCATGCCCAAGGGTCTGACCGCTGCAACAGGTATGGACGCTCTTACCCACGCTATTGAAGGCTACATAACAAAGGGTGCTTGGGAGCTTTCCGATATGTTCCATCTCAAAGCAATTGAGATCATTTCAAGAAGCCTGAGAGGTGCAGTTGAAAATACCAAGGAAGGCAGAACAGATATGGCTCTCGGTCAGTATGTTGCAGGTATGGGCGTCTCCAACGTTGGTCTTGGTATCGTTCACTCCATGGCTCACCCTCTCGGTGCTCTGTATGACACACCTCACGGCGTTGCAAATGCTATTATCCTTCCTACAGTTATGGAGTACAACGCTCCCGCAACAGGTGAAAAGTACCGTGAGATCGCAAGAGCAATGGGCGTTAAGGGCGTTGACGATATGACACAGGAAGAATACAGAAAGGCTGCAATTGACGCTGTTAAGCAGCTTTCACAGGATGTAGGAATCCCTGCAGACCTTAAGGACATTGTTAAGCCCGAGGATCTTGACTTCCTTTCACAGTCCGCTTACGATGACGCCTGCCGTCCCGGAAATCCCAGAGATACTTCCGTTGCAGAGATCAAGGAGCTCTATCAGTCTCTCCTTTAATCCAACAGCACATTAAAAACATACCGCAATCCGAGCGTTTTGCCTGCGTTCGGATTGCGCATTGTTTATAACAAGAAAGATGTATTTATGAAATTCAGATTGACCGTCGATATAGATGAAATAAATTACGCTCAGGCCATAAGAGCCTTGCTGCCCTACGCAGATAAGTCCGATATTTCCCTGCCGCCTGCAGTTCTTAACGCTGCCGAATCGCCGGGTGTGCTTGAAAATTTCCTGCGTTTCATACCGCAGGAGGAACAGGATAAATTTGTCCTGTCCGTGTTTGAAAAGAACAAGGACCGTTTGATCTCGGGAGCCGTTAAATTTGCGGACAAAAACGGCGTAGACATAGCTATTTCGGAGCTTAGTCTTAAAGAAAGGCAGTAATTTTGACGACAGGAGATTTTATTAATATGAACGAAACTATAAAAAACCTTGTATCACGCAGAAGTGTGCGTTCCTACAAAGACACACCCGTTCCCGACGATGTTCTTAACGAAATACTTAACGCAGGAGAATATGCGCCCAACGGAAGAGGCAAGCAGTCCTCCGTTATGGTGGTTGTTAGGGACAAGGAAACCATAAATATGCTGTCGCAGATAAATGCAAGGATAATGGACGGCGTAAACGACCCATTTTACGGCGCTCCTGTGTTAGTTATAGTTTTTGCTGACAGCACTGTAAATACTTATATTGAGGACGGAAGTCTTGTTATGGGAAATCTTATGAATGCAGCGTTTTCACTGGGCGTGGATTCCTGCTGGATCCACAGGGCAAAAGAGACATTTCAGACAGAAGAAGGCAAGGCTCTTATGAAAAAATGGGGTCTTGATGAAAAATATGTTGGCATCGGAAACTGTATTCTCGGCTATGCAGATTCGGTACACGCACAGCCTGCCGCAAGAAAAGACGGATTTGTTATTTTCGACTAAATCAGAGTTTGAAGTGTGGAGAGTGAAGTGTGAAGTTATGATTTCTGCTTCAAAGACGGAGTTTTATTGATCAAAACCAGTTCCGATTTCAACCCTGCATATTGGAAAACTTCACTCTCCACTCTTCACACTCAACACTTTAAATTGGAGGTCATATAATATGTTAAAAAACATCCCAAAGCTCCTCTCCCCTGAGCTTGTCAAGACCCTTATGGAAATGGGACACGGAGATGAAATCGTTATCGCAGACGGCAACTTTCCTGCCGAAACTATCGGCAAGCGTGTTGTACGCTGCGACGGTCACGGTGTAACGGGGCTTCTTGACGCAATTATGCAGCTTTTCCCTCTTGATACATACACTGAAAAGCCTGTTATGCTTATGGAAGTAGTTCCCGGCGACCCTGTTGTTCCCACGATATGGGACGATTACAAGGCTGTTATAAACAAATACGAGCCTGAAAACTGCAAAATAGAAATGATAGAACGCTTTGCTTTTTACGAACGTGCAAAGACCGCTTATGCTGTTGTTGCAACGGGCGAAGAGGCTATTTACGCCAACATTATCCTAAAAAAAGGCGTTGTAAAGTAACGGTGAGCTGATATGGAAAAACGAGTTTTGGCTTTCGATTTCGGTGCTTCAAGCGGACGAGCAATTATCGGCATTTTTGACGGTGAAACCATAAGGCTTGAGGAAGTCCACCGCCTTGAAAACACTCCCGTTCAGATGTGCGACACCCTTTACTGGGATCTGCCCCGTCTTTTTCACGAGGTCAAGCAGGGACTTGTAAAGGCTGCGCAGAGCGGCGGTTTTGACAGTCTTGCGGTGGACACCTGGGGCGTTGATTTCGGGCTTATCGGCAAGGACGGTCATCTTCTGGAACTGCCCGTAAACTACCGTGACAGCCGCACCGCCGGTATGCTTGATAAAGCCTTTGAGCTTATTGACAAGGAGCGGTTCTACAAGATAACGGGCAACCAGTTTATGGAGATAAACACCGCTTTTCAGCTTCTTTCCCTTAAACTGCAGCGCCCCGAAATGCTGAAAAATGCGGACGCCTTGCTGCTTATGCCCGATCTGTTCGGTTATCTGCTGACGGGAAAGAAACGTGCGGAGCTTTCCATTGCTTCAACGACCCAGATGATGAACGCAGTAAACCGCAGTTGGTCGGAAACGGTGCTTGATGCGCTTGGTATACCGAAAAATATACTGCCTGAGATATGTATGCCTGCAACGGAGCTTGGAGAGCTTTCCGAGGAAATTTGCAGGGAGCTTGACATTCCCTCCGCAAAGGTAATTTCCGTCTGCGGACACGACACGCAATGCGCCGCAGCAGCCGCTCCCACGGAAGAAGAGGATTTCATCTTCATTTCCTGCGGGACCTGGTCGCTTTTCGGCACGGAAACGGACGAACCCGTTATAAACGAAAAATCTGCGGCGCTGAACATTACCAACGAAACAGGCTACGGCGGAAAAACCACCTTCTTAAAGAACATTATTGGCTTATGGCTTATTCAGGAATCACGCCGTCAGTTCAGGCGTGAGGGCAAGGAATATTCCTTTGCAGACCTTGAAAAGCTGGCGCTGGAGTGTGAACCCTTCAAGTGCTTCATCGACCCGGACGCACCGGAGTTTGTTCCCGTGGGAAATATCCCCGAAAGAGTGCGTGAATACTGCCGCAGGACGAATCAGCCCGTTCCCGAAAGTGTGGGCGAGGTTATGCGGTGCATTTACGAGAGCCTTGCGCTTAAATACCGTCTTACCTTTGACGAGATAAGGGAATGTACGGGCAAGGAATACAGAAAAATTCACCTTGTTGGAGGCGGAACAAAGGACGGTATGCTTTGCCGCATGACCGCCGCTGCCTGCAATTGTGACGTTGCGGCAGGTCCTATCGAGGCTACCGCTTACGGAAACATTGCAATGCAGCTTATTGCTGTTGGCGCTATCCCCGACATCAAGACCGCAAGGCAAATTATTGCAAAATCGGACAATGTTAAGCTCTACTCCCCCGAAAATACAGAGGAATGGGAAAGAGCGTACAAAAAGTATCTTGATATAATTCGGAATTAGGAATTCGGAATTCGGAATTATTGAAAAAACTCCATTTTTCACTTTTAACTAACTTTAAACTAAAAAGGAGAATGAATTATGTATCCAAGAATAGGAATCAGACCAATTATTGACGGACGTCAGTTCGGAGTAAGAGAATCCCTTGAAGTTCAGACGATGAACATGGCAAACTCCGCCAAGAAGCTTATTGAGGAAAACTGCTGCTATCCCGACGGAACGCCTGTAGAATGTGTTATCACGCCCTTTACAATAGGCGGCGGCGCAGAGGCTGCAAAGGCTGAGGAATTCTTCTCAACACAGAACATCTGCGCAACACTTTCCGTTACCCCCTGCTGGTGCTACGTTACGGAAACTATCGACCTTAACCCTACAACTATCAAGGCTGTATGGGGCTTTAACGGCACAGAACGCCCCGGCGCAGTTTATCTTGCTGCTGCAATGTCCGCTCACGCTCAGAGAGGTCTGCCTGCGTTCTCTATCTACGGTCACGATGTTCAGGACGCTGACGACACCTCTATCCCCGAGGACGTTTCGGAGAAAATTCTCCGCTTTGCTCGCTGTGCGGTTGCAGTAGGTTGGATGAAGACTAAGGCTTACGTCAACATCGGCGGCGTTGCTATGGGTATTGCAGGCTCTTACTGCGATGCAATGTTTATGCAGGATTATCTCGGTCTACGCCCCGAATGGATAGATATGACGGAAATCCTTCGCCGTATCCACCTTGAAATTTACGACCATGAAGAATACGAAAAGGCTCTTGCGTGGACAAAGGCACATTGTCCCGAGGGCATGGACATCAACACAGAGATAAATCCCGGCAACAAGAAGGTAATGTCACACGAGGAGCAGTGGGAATTCACCGTTAAGATGACCCTTATCGTCCGTGATATTATGCTCGGCAACGAAAAGCTCCGTGAAATGGGCTGGAAGGAAGAAGCAAACGGCAGAAATGCTGTTATGGGCGGTTTCCAGGGTCAGCGACAGTGGACAGACTGGCTCCCCAACGCCGATTTCTGCGAATCTATCCTCAACACCACCTTTGACTGGAACGGCAAGAAGCAGCCCCTTACCTTTGCAACGGAAAATGACGGACTTAACGGCACGGCAATGCTTCTGGGAACACTCGTTACCGGCACAGCCTCCGTTTTTGCAGACGTTCGTACATACTGGAGCCCCGAAGCTGTTGAACGTGTAACAGGAATCAAGCCTACAGGCAAGGCTGCAAACGGCTTTATTCACCTTATCAACTCGGGCGCTGCTGCTCTTGACGGAACAGGTATGGCACAGGACGAAAACGGCAGCCACCTTATGAAAAAATGGTGGGATATGACCGACAAGGACATTGACGCTGTTCTCGGCAAGGTTGACTGGTGTCCCGCAAACCTGGGCTACTTCAGAGGCGGCGGATTCTCCTCACACTTCCGCACACAGGCTGAAATGCCCGTTACAATGATAAGAGTAAATGTTATTGACGGCATAGGTCCTGTTCTGCAGCTTGCGGAGGGCTACACCGTTGTTCTTCCCGAGGAAATACACAAGCCTCTTGACGACCGCACGGACAAGACCTGGCCGACGACCTGGTTCGTTCCCAACCTTATGCCCGAAAAGACGGCGTTCAAGGACGTTTACTCCGTAATGGCAAACTGGGGCGCAAACCACGGCGCATTTGCATACGGACACATCGGCAAGGATCTTATCACCCTTGCTTCCATGCTGAGAATTCCCGTTGCAATGCACAACGTACCCGACGAGGATATTTACCGTCCTCATGCATGGTCTGCTTTCGGCACAGGCAATCTTGAAGACGCTGATTACAAGGCTTGCGAATGTTACGGACCACTGTATAAATAATTCGGAATTAGGAATTAGGAATTCGGAATTAATGGCGGATTCCATACGAAATCAAAAAGCAACGTTTTGGAAAAACTCAAAAACGTTGCTTTTTTATTTCGTATGGAATCCTATATTATACTAATTCCGAATTCCGAATTCCTAATTCCGAATTAATAATCATCCCAGTTCAAGCATTTTGTCGATGCAAACAGAAGCGCGCTTTATCTGTTCTTCGGGCATTTCGATAACAAGTCCGCCATCGCCGGTAAGGCAGTTATAAACGTCCACAAGAGTTGTGCTCTTCATATTGGGGCAGATAAGGTGCTTGGAAAGGGGATAAAACTTCTTGTCGGGGCATATATACTGAAGATGCTCGGCAATGGAAATTTCCGTTCCGATAATAAATTCCTTTGCTTCGGACTTCTTGGCAAAGTTTACGATGCCGGAGGTGGAGCCTATGTAATCGGCATACTTGCAAACTGAGGGCTGACATTCGGGATGAACGAGAAGCAGCGCCTCGGGGTGTGCGGCTTTTGCTTCAACTGCCATTTTTTCCGTTACGGCAGCATGGACGGGACATCCTCCCTGTATCAGCTTGATATTTTTTTCGGGTAGCTGCTCCTTGACATATGCGCCAAGGTTGCAGTCGGGAATAAACAAAATATCCTTGTTTTCGATCTTGCGGCATATCTCCACCGCAGAGCTGGAAGTCACGCAGACATCACAATGCTCCTTTAATGCGGCTGTTGTGTTGATATACGCAACCACCGTATAGCCGGGGTACATCTGTTTAAGCTGAACAAGCTCCTCTGCGCTTATCTGCTCCGCCATAGGACAGCCTGCGTTCGGGCAGGAAAGTATGACCTTCTTATCAGGCGAAAGAATTTTGCAGGTCTCAGCCATAAAATGAACGCCGCACATTATCAGCGTATCGTTCTTATCCTCTGCCGCAAGCTGGGAAAGTCTGAAAGAATCTCCCGTATAATCGGCGATCTCCTGAATTTCCTCCGCCTGATAGCTGTGTGCGAGAATTGTAACATTCTTTTCCTTTTTCAAACGCAGTATCTTCTCCTGAATATCCTTTATCATAAAAAGTTCTCCTTAAAACTATTATTTTTCCGAATCGTCTTTATTATCGTTAACCGCCGCTTCCGTTTCTCCGTCCTGTTTTTTCTTTCTTGATTTAAATATTTCCGAAACAGGCTTATTGACAAAATCTCTTTTTGAAGAAGGTGACGTTTCCGCCGCAGGAGCGTAGTAATCTCCCGTATCGGCAGACATTCCCTTTCTTCTGAGAAGGAAATTGATAAAATCGCTTATCAATGAATAAATAACTGCAAACACGGGCACTCCAAGCAGCATACCTGCAAATCCGAACAGACCGCCGCCCACAAATATTGCAAACATTACCCAGAACGGAGAAAGTCCCGTTGAATCGCCAAGTATCTTCGGACCGAGAATATTTCCGTCAAACTGCTGGAGAATGATTATAAACACTACAAAGGGAATGACCTGTTTCGGTGCTGCCACAAGGAGCAGAACTGCGCTTGGTATAGCTCCGATAAACGGACCGAAAAACGGGATAATGTTTGTTACGCCGATAACAACACTTATCAGAGCAACAAAGTCCATTTTCATTATGGTCATACATATGAAGGTAATAATTCCGATTATAGTTGAATCGAGTATCTTGCCCGAAATAAAGCCGCCGAGAGTTTTATTTGCATGAGAAGCAACATTGAACAAGCTCTGTGCAAAATTCTTAGGAAATATCGCCAAAACCATCTTTCTTGCCTGAGCGATGAATTTTTCCTTGCTGAACAGAAGATATATGGCAACGATAAAGCCGATAACAAAATCCTTTAAACCGCCGATAAGTCCGATAGCGCCGTCTTTCAGCTTTACGGCTATATTGGCAAGCTGTGGGATAAGATTGTTGACGAACTCGTTTATCTTAGGCTGGATGCTGTTGAACTGATCCTGCACAAAGTTGTAAATATCGGGATAGTCCTCGACAAATTTATATATCCACTTTTCAAAATTGCTGAGATAAGTGGAAAAGTTGCCTGCAATGCCAACTATGCTGTCCACTATCTGAGGGATAAGGATAGCCACAAATGCAATAAGTATTGCAATAAGCAGTATCATACTTAAAAACACGCTTAATGAACGCACCAGCTTGGGACGCTCCTTTTTCTTTTCAAGCAGCTTTTTAAGACCATTCTCCGACAACATCATGACCGGGTTAAGTATATAAGCGATAACAACGCCCCATGTCACGGGGGCAAGCACCTTTGCAACGGTCTTTAATCCTGCCGAGATCTTTTCCGATTCCTGTACGAAAACCACAAGCAGCAGGCATACAGCAAAAGTGATAACGGTATAAACGGCTATAGTGGTATACTTTTTGTTAAAATCTAATTTCATTATATCATCCTTCAGTATTTTTACCGATCAGACATTTCCGACAAAATAATTATAACATCAAAAACGGCATTTGTAAAGAAAAATACTGTATTTTGATATATTTTCCCTAAAAATAACGGTACCGACTAACCGTCTTTATGATGTGTGCCTCCGTTAATTTATCATTATACATATTTATATAATAAAAAACGTTGATAATCTATGCAGAATATGCTATAATTTGTGTAGATTCGTTTTAAAGCATTATGATAAGGGTCAGATTGGAGGATAATTATGGCAGACATGGACGAAATTATGAAAAAAGCGGAAGAAGCAGAAAAAGAACTGCTGGGTTCTTTATCCGAAGAACAGAAAAATCTGCTTGCCAATGCCGAAAAAATGGTGTCGGAAATGATGGGGGTCTCCGACATTTCGGAATTGATGAGCCTTTCGCCTAAAGAGCATAAAAAACGTGCTAAGGAAATGAACAAACAGCTTTTTGAGATGATGGGAATTACCGAAGAGGACGCTATGCGTATGAACCGTGAGAACCGGAAAAGTGCAGAACGCAAGCCTGCCCGTACAGCCGCTGAGGTTTCGGAAAGCATTATTGAACAGCTTGAACCGTTTATGAAAAATGCGATATATATCGAACCGGAAGAACGCACAATAGAGAACGCTTCATCAAAAATAGGCGGAAAGCCTGATATGCCCGAAAATTTTGTATGGTACAGAAACGAATCTGACGAGCCGCTTACCTTTTTGATGCAGATAAACTGTGCGGAGATACACGAATATGACAAGGGCGGCATTTTCCCCGAAAAGGGTATGCTCTATTTCTTCTATGATATAGAAAACCAGCCCTGGGAAAGCGATGACCAAGACGGCAAAGGTTATGCAGTTTATTATTATGACGGTGACCTGTCGCTGCTTGTGCCGACCGATTTTCCCGACGAATACGCCCCTGAAGAATGCTGTTGTTACGGATACGCCGATATGAACTGCATTGTTGATGAAATAGCCGTTCGGTTTTTCAGCAAAAATGATCTGCCCTCTTATGAGGATCACGAAAATCTCTGCGGTAATGTGAATTTTAATTACGATGAATACGACAATGCGAAAACCGCTATTCTCGGCTATGACACCTCAGAATACATTGAAGATTATTTCAAGCTCGGAGGATATTCCGATGTTATCCAATGCGGACTTACAGAAGAATTTGATGAAGACTATGTGCAGCTTTGCCAGCTTTCCACATTTGAAAGCGATAATTGCGGTTTTATGTTCGGCGACGGAGGAAATCTGTATTTTTACATCAAAAAATCAGACCTTGCGGAAAAGCGGTTTGACAAGGTAAAAATATCGCTGCAATGCTATTAATACAGAAAAGCCCTTGCAAAACCTGCTGAAATATGTTATACTGAAAAAAATATTGTTTAACGGGAGTTGTTATATTAATGTCAACAAACAGCTATGAATCCCCTTTCTGCACCAGATATGCAAGCAAGGAAATGCAGTATATCTTCTCTGCAGATAAAAAATTCACCACATGGCGCCGCCTTTGGGTCGCTCTTGCAAGAGCGGAAATGAAGCTTGGTCTGCCCGTAACTCAGGAACAGGTGGACGAGCTTGAAGCAAACATCGACAATATCGACTACGAAACTGCGGCGGAGCGTGAAAAGCTTGTCCGTCACGATGTTATGGCGCACGTTTACACATACGGTCTCGCCTGCCCCAAGGCAAAGGGCATAATCCACCTGGGCGCAACCTCCTGCTATGTAGGCGACAACACCGACATCATTATTATGAGGGACGCTCTTAAGATAGTAAAGCGCAAGCTCATAAACGTACTTAACCAGCTTTCCGGATTTGCAATGGAATACAAGGATATGCCCTGTCTTGCTTACACTCACCTTCAGCCTGCACAGCTTACTACCGTTGGCAAGCGTGCTACCCTGTGGATGAACGAGCTGCTCATGGATCTTGAAGAAATTGATTACCGTCTTGCAAATATGAAGCTCCTCGGTTCAAAGGGTACAACGGGCACACAGGCTTCCTTTATGGAGCTTTTCGAAGGCGACACGGAAAAGGTAAAGAAGCTGGAAGAGCTTATTGCCGAGGAAATGGGCTTTGACGCCGTTGTTCCCGTTTCGGGTCAGACCTATTCAAGAAAGATAGATGCCCAGATAGTTGCAACTCTCAGCGGAATTGCTCAGTCCGCAATGAAGTTTGCAAACGATATGCGTATTCTCCAGAACTTCAAGGAAATGGAAGAACCCTTTGAGAAAAATCAGATAGGTTCGTCTGCTATGCCTTACAAGAGAAACCCCATGAGATGCGAAAGGATCACCGCTCTTGCAAGATACGTTATGATAGATTCCCTTAACCCTGCGTTCACTTCGGGTACACAGTGGTTTGAGAGAACTCTTGACGACTCCGCAAACAAGCGTATTTCCGTTGCAGAGGGCTTCCTTGCAATTGACGCTATCCTCAACATTATGATAAACGTCACTTCCGCAATTGTTGTTTACCCCAAGGTTATCCGTGCAAGAGTTATGAAGGAGCTGCCCTTTATGGCTTCGGAGAACATTATGATGGACGCTGTAAAGAAAGGCGGCGACCGTCAGGCGCTTCACGAAAAGCTCCGTCAATACGCTATGGAGGCAGGCAAGCAGGTCAAGGAAGAGGGCCTTGAAAACGACCTTATTGACAGAGTTCTTGCAGACCCCGACTTTATGCTTAACGAGGAAGAGATAAAGGCTATCCTCAAACCCGAAAACTTCACGGGAAGAAGCTCTCAGCAGGTTGAAGAGTTCATTAACGGCTGTATCAAGCCTATTCTTGACGCAAACAAGGATATTCTTAACGAAACTGCCGAGCTTTCCGTTTGATTTTACGCTAAAATACAATTATCCCCGTGAGGAATGTTCTTCACGGGGAAATTTTTTTGAATGTGGAAAGTGGAATTATTAAAGAGTGAAGTGTGAAGAGTGGAGAGTGAAGTTAAATTTATATTTTCACTCTCCACTCTTCAAACTCATTACAGCAAGTCAACTTCCGACAAAAACAAAAATCACTTTTGATACCCTAAAGCATCAAAAGTGATTTTTTCGTTAGCTTAATCAATCAGCCAATTCTTATTAATAGAAACCTTCACTCAATTGTCTTTTAAATTTGGAGAGTATAAAATCAAAGTTTAACTCCACTCTTCACTCTCCACACTTCAAACTTGTACAAATCAAAGCATTTCCGCTCTCAGCTCTGCACCGCTCTTAGGGGAAAGGTATGCAGGAGCAATGTCGAACACGGTCTTTGCACCTACTGCACCCTCTCTTGAAAGCCTTACAGCCGCTCTGGCGTATGCAACAAGAATGCTTGAAGTAAACTCGGGGTTTGAACCCAGCTTGAGGGAATACTCGATAACGTGGGAGGTCTCCTTGTTTTCGCCGGTCTTGCCGCTTCTGATAACAAAGCCGCCGTGAGGAAGTCCGCTATGGTCACGCTTTAACTCTTCTTCGGAAATAAAGTGAACGGTGGTGTCGTAATCGGCGAAATAGTTGGGCATATTCTTTATCTCGGACTCGATCTTTGCCTTGTCAGCACCCTCTTTTGCTACAACGAAGCACTCTCTTGTGTGCTTCTGGCGTGTGGTAAGGGCAGGATTTGAGCCGCTTCTTACAGCTTCAACGGCAGATTCTACGGGGATAGTGTACTGTCTTGCATCGGCAACGCCCTCGATCCTTCTGATAGCGTCGGAGTGTCCCTGGCTTACGCCCTTGCCCCAGAATGTGTAATTTTCGCCCTCGGGAAGAATACAGCTGCTGTAAAGACGGTTAACGGAAAACATACCCGGGTCCCAGCCTACGGAAATAATGCTTACATTGCCGCCCTTCTTAGCCGCAGCGTCAACGGAATCGAAATACTGAGGAATTTTTGCGTGGGTGTCGAAGCTGTCGATAGTGTTGAACATTTCTGCAAGCTGAGGTCCCTGAACGGGCAGGTCTGTTGCGCTTCCGCCGCAGAGAATAAGTACGTCAACATCATTTTTATGCGCCGCAATATCGTTTACCGAATATACGGGTACGCCCTCGGTCAGTATTTTAAGTGCGGACGGGTCACGCCTTGTGAAAACACACGCAAGCTCTGCGTCCGTGGTCTGTCTTATTGCCAGCTCGGTTCCTCTGCCAAGATTGCCGTAGCCGACTATGCCAATACGAAATTTACTCATTTTACATCCTCCAATTCAGCGGCATAAAATTTCGCCGTGTCAATACAGCTTATATTTTATCACGTTTTGCAGGATTTGAAAAGGGGTTTTGCCAAAAAAATTTAAAAAAATTTATTTTTTCGGGATAAAAATCCCCCGAGATAATACGGATATGGCGTTCAAACCGCCGTTAAACCTATATTTTACAAGGTTTTGTCCGCATTTTTCGGGGGATAAAAAATTTTTATTCTTCCGTATCAAATGAAGGTTCTTCCGTTAAATCCGTCGTTTCGGTTTGTTCCGTTTCTTCCGTTTCCTGCTCCGAAGAAGCAGTTTCGCCGCTGTCCTCGTCCTTTAAAATAACTATTGCCTGACTGTACATCTGAGCATATCTTGTTTCAAACTTGTTGATATTGTAGTCGATAATGCCCTTCATGGGGTCGTTAAGGGTAACGGTATCTGCGTCCATATTAAAGCCTGCAAGGACAAAGCAATGCTCGTTAAGGTACCAGTCCAGCTTCTCCCCTGTTGCATTGTCAAACCAGCTTTCGTAATATTCCGGCTCTATCATTCCGTCGGTCGCCCAGCAGATAACGGGTATTCCCTCCGCAAGGTAGTCGTACAGCACATCGGGACTTGACCCTGACAGATTCACCACGGTATAGCCGCCGCCGTTATCGGCAATATACTTTTCCGCCGCCTTTACGATAGCGTTTGAAAAGCAGCCGTAGCCTCTTGAAAAGGGGTCGCCTATGAAGTAATCGAAAAAGCTGTCCTTGTAAAGCTCGCCGTCTATGTACTGCGCATTGCCGCCCTTAGGCAGATAATTGGCAGCAAGGTCTGTTTTCTCCGCATCAAAGCCCAGATACCGCAGATTAATGGTAAGCGCCGTTATTTCACAGCCGACGGGAAGCTCGGGAAGCTGCAGCACCGATTCCATATCTATATAAACGGAATTGTTGTCGTATTCCTTTCTGGCACGGCTTGTTATAACAGTCCTGCTTGACGAGGTTTCGCCGTTTTCACCCGTTTCTTCGGGAACCGTTGTGACCTCAGGCGCATCGGTCACATCTGCAATGTCGAACTCATAGGAGGTTTCCGCAGAAGCCGTTTCGGTAAGCTCTGTCACGCTTTCTTCTGTAAAGGCTGTAACATTTACAGTCTCGGCGTATTCATTTTCGGTTTCACCGTCTTTAAGACCGATGATTATAAATGCGGCTGCAGCGGCAATACCTATGATACACACGGCAATCACCGCAAGTCTGACAATTAATTCGTTCAAATCAAAATCCTTCTTACTTAATAAATCTGAATCCAAGGAAATCGAATTTACTTCCCGGCATAAATACAAAGCTTATATCGGTCGTTCCGCTTATTTCTTCAATTTCAAACACTCTTGAAGCGTATTCTTCCGAATATTCAAACTCAATAAGCTGCTTTCTCAAAGAGCCGTCCGCAGTGCAGCAAAGCTGTATGGTGTTGACCTTGTTGGGAGTACGTCCCGTAAGCTCCAGCTTGTGTGCGCCGCCGCCGAAATCCATACCCTTGAATTCGATAACAACGTTGTTGCCAATATTTTCAATGCCGTTTCCGCCGATCTTGTAGTCATCACCGTAAATATTGTCGCAGTCAGCAGGGTCAAGAGCGGCGTAAGCCCTGTTTTCTTCAATAAACTCAAAGCCGCCGAAAATGCAGTTGTCGGAAACCGCAACGCTGATATTGTGAACGCCTTTGAGCCGCACGGGAAGGGTAAAATCAAAGGGTGAAGCCTTATCCCAGCCGTTGTTGTGGGGTATCATCAGCGTTTCAATAAGCTCTTCGCCGTCAAAAATTTCAACGGGTATCTCCCTGTTGCGGCAGTTTCCGAAATATACTCTTATCTTGTCCGTACCTGTTTTTCCGAAATCAAGATTAGTAAAATCAACACGGCTTCTTTGTGAAAATCCGCCGAGAGCACCGTTTTCGATAATTGTCACGGGAACATCCGAAGAAGCAAAGTTGCTTGCCAATATCATGGAGTAAGGGTTATGCACAGCCTCGCCCAGACCGGAAATTTCAAAAGCAACATCAGAAATGACCTGGGGATATTTCGCACCGTTATTGCCGTAAAGCCTGAGAATACACTCGCCTTCGCCCTTTGCGGTGACTTTAACGGTATCGCCGCACATTTCCGCTTCCGCAATATCCGTTTCAACGCCGTTGGGCTTGACAAATTTAAAGGTTATATCATCAAAGGCGGCGTTTTTAGGAAAAATTCTGTATTTAACATCTGCGCAGGGTCTTTCCTCGGTGAGCTTTTCGCCGCCTGCGGCGCAGGCCTCTATCTTGCGTATGGGGATCTCTCCCGGTTCGGACGGTGTTATCTGCGGAACAAGCTTTTGTGCGGCAGAATCGTGTGTAAAGCCATTTGACTGTACACTCAAAACAGCCGTTTTCAGACCTTCCGAAGATACCGTTACGGTTATTTCACCGGCCTCGCCGTTTGAGCCGACAATTGCAAGGAGCTTTCCGCTGAAAAGTTTTCTTGAATCGGTCTTGTACTGACCGTAATCGGTGGAATCGCCGTTGTCAAGTCCGAGAAGCCGTCCTGCGCCCTCCACCGTTACCTTTACATAGTTTCTTGCGTTGGTGACAAAGGTGCCGTTCTCGTCTACAGTGGAAATTTCAATGAAGCAAAGCTCGTTTGTATCTGCGTTAATGACCTCCCTGTCTGCTTTCAGCACAACTTCAACAGGGTCGCCAAAGCTGCGCCGGACATCGCTTGCAACAATATTTCCGTCTTCGTCAATGGCGTTGACCTTTAATTCGCCCTTTTCATAAGGAATTTTCCACTCTGCATGGAGTTTTTTTCCGTGTTCATGGTCTATTTTCTGCACACCGAAAGACTTGCCGTTGAAGAAAAGCTCGGCGGCAGGCGCATTTGTATAAGCGATAACGTCAATAAGCTGCCCCTCGTTAAAGTCCCAGTAAGGCAGAAGATGTATCATCGGGGCGGTTTTGAAGTCCGTCCAGACAGATTGGTAAAAATAGTATGCATCCTTAGGGAAGCAGGCGGTATCTGCCGCACCGAAATAGCTGTTTTTGGTGCTGTAGGGCGTGGGTTCGCCTATGTAGTCGATGCCGGTCCACACAAACTGACCTGCGCAGAATTCCCTGTCTCTGTCCTCGATCCAAGCGCTTTCCATAGGTCTTCCCCAGCCTACGCAGCTGTTTCCGAGGGAAGAGCACTGGTGGTCGTCGTGGGTAAGCTGCGGAATATCTGCCGGGAAATGGTAAATTCCCCTGCTTCTTACGGCAGAAGATGTTTCACTACCGTAAATCACGGTATCGGGGTACTTTTTGTGATGCTCGTCATAGCACTTTTCCGTGTAATTATAGCCCGAATGAACAAGGAGATTTCCGATTTTCTGGGAATTTTCCCACTCTATATAGTTTGAAGCTATGGTAAGCACAGCGTGACACTTCGGGTCGGCTTCTCTTACATATCCTGCCAGCATTTCTGCAATTTCATAGCCGTGTTCCGAAACGTGGGTATCGTAAATTTCGTTGCCGATGCTCCACATTATAATGCAGGGGTGGTTCCTGTCACGCCTTACCCAGCTGAGAACGTCTTTATGGGCATCCTCCTTGAAAAATCTTGCATAATCAAACTTGGTCTTTGGCAGCTCCCACATATCAAAGCTTTCGGAATCCACAAGCATACCTACTCTGTCGCAGATGTCCACAAGCTCCCTTGAAGGCATATTGTGGGAGGCTCGTACAGCGTTTGCTCCCATTTTTTTCATAAGAAGTATCTGACGTTCCAATGCGCTGTAATTTACAGCCGCTCCGAGAGCGCCCAGATCGTGATGCAGGCACACGCCTTTCAGCTTCATATGCTGTCCGTTAAGGAAAAATCCCTTGTTGGGGTCAAATTTTATGCTCCTGAAGCCAAATACATTCTCAACTGTATCTGTAATGTTATTTGCCTTTACAATACTTGTTTTTATTGTATAAAGCACGGGATCGTCAAGGTTCCAGAGCTTGTGACCGTCAATTTTGAAAGAATCGCTGTAAAACTCGCCGACTTTACAGCCTTCGGATATGAATATTTCGTGGCAAACGGAATCGTAATCCCCTGTTGTTTCTATTTCTACCTTTACATTTCCGTTTTCCGGGTCTGCGGTAATATAAACTCCGTCCCTGACAATATGCAGAGGGTCGGTTTTGGTAAGATAAACGTTCCTGTAAATTCC
>JALEJQ010000087.1 GCA_022769565.1 Oscillospiraceae bacterium | reverse complement strand
TTGCTCCAATCAAGGAAAGCGACCACAGGCGTGCTGTCGCACGGCAAGGGAGCTTGACGACGAGTGGTGCAATTATAGCTGCCAAATTTATCTACAGGTTAAATGAGGATTAGTATTATCCATAGGTTAAATGGTTATTAGTATAAGAATAGGCGCAATTCACATTAACGGGTCAACATATTTTGTTTTAAAGCAAAAACATTATGTTACTCCGATTTTTGATGTGAATTGCGCCTTGTTAATTGCTGCTTTGTTTGTTTTGGCTGTTACAATGTGTTACGCTCAACTTTAGGGGAGTTTCGCTCTCTGCGGAGAGCGATTTAAGGACTCCTCTCCCTTAAAAATCCTCGCCAAAGGAACTCGTCACTTTGGAATTCCATTACTGCTCTGCTGTTCTGTTTGTGCAACAGTCCCTTCTTTATTTGATAAAATTCGGCTGTAAATCTAAGCTTTGCCCGTTTCAGTTCATTGCATTTTTCAGAGAAGCAGTAAATTCGCCCACCTTTTCGGTGCTTTCTCTGCCGTACTGTCCGACCAGCTTGACAATGGCGCTGCCGACAATAACTCCGTCGCAGTAACCGCTCATTTTCTTAGCCTGTTCGGGGGAGGAGATACCAAATCCCACCATTGCAGGAATTTTGCAGCTCTTCTTTATTTCTCCGAAGAAGCTGTCAAAATCGGTCGTAAAGCTGTCCCTTGTACCCGTTACGCCGTTTGACGAAACGCAGTAAAGGAAGCCCTCAGCCTGTGATGCAATGGCGTTTATTCTTTCGTGTGAAGCAGGAGTTACCATGCTTATTGCAATGATGCCGTTTGCCTTTGCATAGGGGAGTATCTCATCACGTTCTTCGTAGGGCAGGTCGGGAACGATAACTCCGTCAATTCCATATTCCTTGCAAAGACCGAAGAACTTTTCCGTGCCGAAGCGGAAAATCGTGTTTATATACATCATAAGCACCAAAGGCTTGTCCGTCTTGGTACGAAGGCTTTTTACCATTTCAAAAATGGATAAAAGGTTGGTTTTTCCCGTTGCAAGTGAACGCAGACTTGCCGCCTGAATGGTTTTTCCCTCAGCGATAGGGTCGGAGAAGGGTACGCCTATCTCAATAATGTCAGCACCCTTGTCAAACATTTCAAGTACCAGCTTTTCGGTAGTTTCAAGGTCGGGGTCTCCGGCTGTTATAAAAGTGATAAGAGCCTTTTTGCCCTCTGATCTAAGCGCAGAAAGCGCAGCTTCAATTCTGTTCATTGTATAGCCCTCCTTTATTGCTCGGTAACGTCGGCGCCGCGGTATTTTGCAATGGAATAAACGTCCTTGTCGCCTCTGCCGGAAATGGTTATGACCATTATCTGATCCTTGCCCATTGTTGGAGCGATCTTCAACGCTGCGGCTACGGCATGGGAGGATTCTATTGCAGGAATGATGCCTTCCGTCTTGGAAAGATACTCAAACGCCTGAACAGCCTCTTCATCGGTAATATCAACATAATCCGCACGCTTTGTTTCCCAGAGATAAGCGTGTTCGGGACCGATTCCCGGATAGTCAAGACCTGCGGAAATAGAGTAAACAGGGTCTATCTGACCAAATTCATTCTGGAGGAAAATAGACTTCATACCGTGGAAAATTCCAAGTGAACCCTTGGCAAGAGTTGCGGCGTGGAGCTTTGTGTCAATGCCCTTGCCTGCGGCTTCCGCACCTACAAGACGCACGCTCTTATCTTCAATAAAGTCATAGAACGAACCCATTGCGTTTGAACCGCCGCCTACACAGGCAACAACACAATCGGGGAGCCTGCCCTCTTTTTCCATAAGCTGCTCCTTGACTTCTTCGGAAATTATCTTCTGGAAGTCACGAACCATTTCGGGGTAGGGGTGCGGTCCCATAACAGAGCCTATGCAGTAAAATGTGGTGGAGATGTTTGTGCACCAGTCACGCATTGCCTCGTTGATAGCGTCTTTAAGTGTAGCTGTGCCGTCCTCAACGGAAACAACGGAAGCTCCGAGAAGATTCATTCTGTAAACGTTGAGAGACTGGCGCTTAACGTCTTCTGCGCCCATGTATACCTGACATTCAAGACCGAAAAGCGCACAGGCAGTAGCGGTAGCAACACCGTGCTGACCTGCTCCCGTTTCGGCGATTATCCTTTTCTTGCCCATTTTCTTTGCAAGAAGTATCTGACCGAGAACGTTGTTTATCTTGTGTGCGCCCGTGTGGTTGAGGTCCTCTCTTTTAAGATATATCTTTGCTCCGCCGAGATCCTTTGTCATTTTTTCGGCATAATAAAGCATTGAGGGTCTGCCGGCGTAGTCACGGTAAAGCTGCTTAAGCTCTGCAATGAATTCCGGGTCGTTTTTGTATTTCTCATATGCTTCTTCAAGCTCGGTAACGGCATTCATAACGGTTTCGGGAACGTACTGTCCGCCGTAGATGCCGTATCTTCCCTTTTTCTCACTCATCTTATTTTTTCCTCCCTTAAAATTTCCGTTATATTCATCATTTTTGACAGATCCTTGAACCCGTCCGTTTCAATACTGCTGCTGAGATCTATTCCGAAAGGCATAAAGCTGCGTATCGTTTCGCAAATGTTGTCTGCGCCTATCCCTCCGGCAATAAATATTGGTCTGTCAAGACGTTTTACCGCTTCGTTAAGCAGTTCCTTGTCTATGCGCTTTCCCGTTCCGCCGTAAGCTTCCGAAAATGCGTCAAGAACGTATTTGTCTGCCTTTGTTTCCGCCGCACGTTCAATGTCGGAAACGCTTCTGAGCCTTACAGCCTTCCAGATCTCCTTTTCGGGGAACATTTGGCGTACTTTTTCCGCATATTCCTTGCTTTCATCTCCGTGAAGCTGAAAAATATCTGCGGCAGCGCTGAATTCCGCAAGGCGCTCGGCAGGCATATTAACGAATACACCCACGGTCTTTATTCCCTTGTCAAGCCTTGCTTTAAGCTGTTCTGCAATTTCCGGGAAAATGAACCGTTTTGATTTTTCATAAAAGATAAAGCCTATGTAATCCGGGCGTGTTTCGTTGGCAAAATCAACGTCCTCGTTTCGCCGTATTCCGCAGAATTTAAGTTTTACGCTCATACGCCTTCCCTCAGTTCTTTGAGCGTTCCGCCGATATTGCCGCTGCGCATAAGTGTCTCTCCGATAAGAACAGCGTCTGCGCCGTGACTGCGTACAGTTTTCATATCCTCGTTGTTCTTAATGCCGCTTTCCGAAACGATAACCTTGCTGTCGGGTATCATTTTTGCAAGCCTTGCAGTGGTCTCAAGGCTTACTTCAAAGGTCTTAAGGTTGCGGTTGTTTATTCCCACAATATCAAAATCAAGGTCAAGCACACGTTCAAGCTCGCTTTCATCGTGTACCTCCGCAAGAATATCCATTCCCATTGCCTCGGCAATATTTTTGTATTCCTTAAGCTGTGTGTCGTCAAGTATGGCTGCAATAAGCAGGATCGCATCTGCACCCATTATACGGGCTTCATATATCTGATAGGGGTCAAATATAAAATCCTTGCGTATCATAGGAAGGCTTATCCTGCTGCGAATGTCCCTGAAATACTGTGAGCTGCCTTGAAAATAATGCTCCTCCGTAAGGCAGGAAACTGCGTCTGCGCCGTTCTTTTCATACTCTGCGGCGATTTTTACGGGGTCAAAGTCAGGCTGGATAAGTCCTTTTGAGGGTGAAGCCTTTTTTACCTCGGAAATTACCGAAAGTCTGTCGGGCGTGCCGAGAGCTTTTCCGAAGCCTGCGCATATCCTTGAACATTTTTCGGCCTCCGATTTGACTTTGCTGAATTCAAATTCGCTTTTTTCACGTTCAAGCTGCAGCTTTCTTTTTATTACGATCTCGTCAAGTATCATCTCGGTTACCGCCTTTACGACCTGTTTGTAAATTCCTTGAGCTTTTCAAGTTTTGCAAGAGCTATGCCGCTGTCGATGGATTCCTTAGCCATTTTCAGACCCTCTTCAATAGAAGAAGCCGCACCCGTGCAGTAGATAGCGCAGGCAGCGTTGAGAAGAACGATGTCCCTCTTTGCGCCCTTTTCCTTGCCGGCAAGTATGTTATATGTGATCTCGGCATTTTCCTGGGGAGTGCCGCCGACTATATCTTCCTTGGGATAACGCTTCATACCGAAATCCTCGGGAGAAATGGTGTACTTGATAAGCTTCTTTCCTCTGAGCTCGCAGACCTCCGTTTCACCGGATACTGACACCTCGTCAAGACCGTTTCCGTAAACTATCATTGCACCCTTTACGCCAAGGTTCATAAGCACCTTTGCCATTACTTCAAGCAAGGACCTGTCGTAAACACCGAGAAGAATGTAATCGGAAAGTGCAGGGTTTGCAAGAGGTCCCAGAATGTTGAATACTGTTCTTACGCCCATTTCACGCCTTGCCGTACCAACAAATCTCATACTGCTGTGGAAAGACTGTGCGAAAAGGAAAGCAATGCCTACATTCTGTATGCAAGCGGAAGCCTGTGCAGGGGAGAGCCTTATATTTACACCGAGAGCTTCAAGAACGTCTGCTGCGCCGCTCTTGCTTGATACGCTGCGGTTTCCGTGCTTTGCAACGTTAAGACCTGTTCCCGAAATAACGAACGAAGCCGTTGTTGAAATGTTGAACGTATTTGCAAGGTCTCCGCCCGTTCCAACAATATCAACTGCGGATTTTGAAGCAGGAACCACCGATGCTTTCTTTCTCATTATCCTTGCAAAGCCTGTTATCTCGTCTACAGTTTCACCCTTTGCTCGGAGTAAAGCAAGGAATCCTGCTATCTGAGCGTCTGTAGCCGTGTCGGACATGATAATGTTCATCGCTTCTTCGGCTTCCTGCTGTGTAAGGTCTTTCTTTTCTGCAACAATAGCAATGTATTTTTTCAGCGCTGTACGGTCTGCCGCAGGTATCTTTGCAGTAACGGGGTTTGCGACCTTAATTTCAGCAATATCGGAAAGGAAGTTTGAAATAATGCTGCTGCCAAGCTCAGTAAGCACCGATTCGGGGTGGAACTGAACGCCGTATGTAGGGTGTTCCTTGTGACAAAGCGCCATTATCTGACCTTCGCCGTCCTCTGCGATAACTTTAAGGCAGTCGGGGAGCGAAGCCTTTTCCGCAATAAGGGAGTGATACCTTGCAGCCTTGACCTTTTCGGGCATACCCGTGAACAGAGGGCTTGTAACGTCAATGGAAATATCGGAGGACTTGCCGTGCATAGGAGCATTTGCTCTTACAATCTTTCCGCCGAAAGCCTCCGCAATGGACTGGTGTCCGAGACATACGCCGAGAATAGGTATCCTTCCGCTGAAACGCTTTACAGTTTCAACGGATATTCCTGCTTCGGAGGGGTATCCGGGACCGGGGGAGATGATGATAGCTTCGGGAGCCATTTTTTCTATTTCGTCCGTTGTTATCATGTCGTTTCTGATGACCTTTATATCGGGGTAAATAGTACCTATATGCTGATAAAGATTGTATGTAAAGCTGTCGTAATTATCTATTAAAAGTATCATATACCGGCACCTCCATTAAAGCTTTGCGGCTTCTTTTACCGCATTTATAACTGCCAGAGCCTTGTTTCCGGTCTCTTCGTATTCCTTTTCGGGAACGCTGTCGTAAACAATTCCTGCTCCTGCCTGAACGTAAGCCTTGTCGTTCTTGAAAAGCACCGTTCTTATGGCAATGCAGGTGTCAATGTTTCCGCTGAAGGAAAGATAACCAACCGTTCCGCCGTAAAGACCTCTCTTTTTGTTTTCAAGGTCGTCTATTATCTGCATAGCCCTTACCTTCGGAGCGCCTGAAAGAGTGCCTGCAGGAAGTACCGACATAAGAGCGCTGACAGCCGTTTTATTTTCTGCAAGCTCGCCCTGTACATCGGAAACAAGGTGCATTACCTTGGAGTAACGTTCTACCCTCATAAAGTCGGTAACATTTACCGTACCCAGCTTGCAGACCCTTCCTATGTCGTTTCTTCCAAGGTCAACAAGCATTGTGTGTTCTGCTCTTTCCTTGGGGTCGTTAACAAGCAGCTTTTCGTATTCTGCGTCCTCTTCTTCCGTCTTTCCTCTGGGCATTGTTCCTGCAATGGGCTTTGTTACAACGATACCGTCTGTAACGCTTACAAGCATTTCGGGAGAAGCGCCTGCGAAGCAGTAATCCTTATGGTCGAAGAAATAAAGGTACGGCGAAGGATTGGTGGAACGGAGCATACGGTAAACATCAAAGGGCTTCGGCGGATTGTCTATTTCAAAACGCTGTGAAAGAACTACCTGGCTGATGTCGCCGTTTTTGATGTGTTCCTTTGCCTTTTCAACGATGCCCATGTATTCTTCCTTAGTGAAGTTGGAGCGGACATCTATTTCTGCTGCTTCTTCATCGGGATTTGAACCTGCGGGAAGGGGAGGGCAGCTGATAAGAATATCAGCTATTTCGTGAGCCTTTGCATAGCATTCGTCATAGCGTATATCGACGTTTTCTCCTGCGTTTATATTGAGGATTATGACCGCCTTGTTGGAAAGATGGTCGTAAGCAACTATCTCGTCATAAAGGAACATATTTGAATCGGGCATTTTCAGGTCGTCCTCGGGAATATCCGTCAGCTTTGTTTCAAAGCTTCTTACCGTGTCATATCCGAAATAGCCGATAAGTCCGCCTGTCAGCTTGGGTCTGTTTGGGAAAACAGGGGAGGTGTGTTCGGAGAGAATACTGTTGTAAAGAGCGATCGGGTCGGGGCAGTCACGCTTTTCCGAAACGCCGTTTGTGATTATTTCTGCCTTGTCTGCAAAGATCTTTACTTCGGTCTTGGGTTCTATTCCTATGAAGGAGTAGCGTCCCCACTGTTCCGAGTTGTCAACGCTTTCAAGAATGAAGCAGTTGTCGAACCTTTCTTTTAGCCCTGAATAAAGCCTTACGGGAGTGCAGCTGTCGATAAGCGTTTCGTAAAACACCGGAACTGTTTTGTAATCGACAAGCAGCTTCTTGACTTCTTCTTTTGATGGAAACAACATAGATTATCAACCTTTCCTATTTCAACATTACTTATTTCACTTTATAAAAAAGAGGTTTATCCTCCTATGTCCCGGAAAAAATCCGAAACATGGGACGATAAACCTCGTGGTGCCACCCAATTTCACGGCGCAGAAATAAAAAACTGCAAACCGCCTTTTGGATACTGATACGGTTCACAGCAATAAACTTAAACATAGCTTCAAGTACGCCGCAGCCGCATAAATACCCTATCCACTAACGCAGGAAACTCGGCTCGGGATAATTAGCATTACTGTTCACCCTCGCTTCTCACAAACCCATTCACAGCCATCGTTAAGTCCTGCTCGCACCCACCGCAGGCTCTCTGTACTCCGTCTTAACTGCTACTTGCTTTTGTTCAAAGAATTTAGTGTATTAAATTGATTATATTATATATTCCCGATTTGGATTTGTCAAGTATTTTTTCAAATTTTTTGCCGAAAAATTTATTTTATGGAAATTTTTCCCGTTTTTTCAACTTTTTTTATGCTTCCGTCAAAGTAATCATAACCGCTTACAGTTCCCAGAAGTCTGACATAACGGCTGAGAGAATCGGTATCAACGATAAATTCGATAACGTTTGCCGAATAAAAGCTGCCCGAGCGGTCATAAACGGGAGTGTACATATTTTTGCTGTCGGTATGGATATCCTGCTTAATATCGCCTATCATTATATTAAAGGAATTTCCGTTTTCAAGGGTTACTCTGAAAGTATCACCCACCGAGTCGGAGTAGTAAGTTCCCATTGCCGCAAGATAGTAATCTCCGTATCTTCGCAGCCCAAGACCGTCTGTTGCTGCACACTGCTGGAGCCTGTACTGATCCGTGGTGGTGTCGGTAATGCTGCGGTAATCCATATACGCTTTAAAAGAGGTGTCGCAGTTGGGAACTTCCATGTTGGTTTTTATCTTTTGGCGCAGTATTGTGTAAGGTGTGCTGCGGAAATGCTTTTTGGCAGCTTCGTATTTTGTG
>JALEJQ010000081.1 GCA_022769565.1 Oscillospiraceae bacterium | reverse complement strand
GCGTCGATGTGAGCCATTATACCAATATTACGAGTCATTTCAAGTGAACAATCTCTTGGCATAATTTTTCCTCCTTAGCGAGACAAAGCAGCCATTACCAACGGTAATGAGCAAATGCCTTGTTAGCCTCAGCCATCTTATGAGTATCCTCACGCTTCTTGCAGGAACCGCCGACACCGTTAGATGCGTCGATGATCTCAGCTGCGAGTCTTTCCTTCATAGTTCTTTCGTTTCTGGCTCTTGAATAAGTTGTGAGCCATCTGAGTCCGAGAGTCTGCTTTCTCTCAGGACGAACCTCCATAGGAACCTGGTATGTTGCACCGCCCACACGGCGAGCCTTTACCTCGAGCAGGGGCATGATATTTTCCATAGCCTGCTCAAAAACCTCAAGAGCGTCCTTGCCTGTCTTTTCAGCAACGATCTCAAATGCTCCGTAAACGATCTTCTGAGCAACACCCTTCTTACCGTCCAGCATGATGTTGTTGATAAGACGTGTTACGATCTCAGAATTGTAAACAGGATCGCAAAGAACTTCACGCTTTGCGATATTACCTCTTCTTGGCACAATACTTCCCTCCTTCATAGTGATGAATTCATAGGTACTCGTTTCATTCCACAAGCCTTTGCGTCGATGACACGCTGTCCAAATGCGAGGTATTCGATCTATATAAAATGAATAATCCGCATTTATTGTGGTTTCATTGAGTTCTGAATCAATTTGCAAGACAAATTTCGCTAAAATTACTTAGCTGCGCCTGCCTTAGGCTTCTTTGCACCGTACTTGGAACGAGCCTGATTTCTCTTGGCAACGCCCTGAGCATCGAGTGTACCTCTGATGATGTGGTAACGTACACCGGGGAGGTCCTTAACTCTTCCGCCTCTGATGAGTACAACAGAGTGTTCCTGAAGGTTGTGACCGATACCGGGGATATATGCTGTAACTTCGTTACCGTTAGTAAGCTTTTCTCTGGCGATCTTTCTCATAGCGGAGTTAGGCTTCTTAGGTGTAGCTGTTCTTACAGCTGTGCAAACGCCTCTCTTCTGAGGTGAGCTCTGATTTGTTGCGATCTTCTTCTTGGCATTGTAGCCCTTCTGAAGAGCAGGAGCCGTTGATTTCTTTTCAGAAACTTCTCTTCCCTTACGAACCAACTGGTTAAATGTAGGCATTAATCTATCTCCTTTCCTCAAAAATTACATGGAAACAAGCACACGCAGTTTCACACAGTTAACTATTATACACGCTGTTTTCCGATTTGTCAAGCATTTTATACAAAAAAATCTTCAAAATTTCCACAGTACAAATATTATTAGTGTTTTTTATTCAATTTATTCAAAAATCGCAGCCCAAACACCCCGAAAAAGAAAAATACCGCCGCACTCACAGCACGGCGATACATATATTATTGTAATTCGGTCATAAATAACAGCGTTAGTTTATCATTTCCTTTGCAGCCTTGATAAGCTCTGCACGGATATTGGAGATACGTCCTTCTATTACAAGAGAAAGCAGATTGTTCAGAATATCACCTATCTGCCTGCCCTCAGCGCCGAGAGAAGCAATATCCGTTCCGTTTACTTCAAGCTGGGGAATGCTTATACATTCCTTGGCGGCAATTATCCGTTCCGCTCTTTTCTCCATATTTTCAAGTATCTGCACACGCTCGAAGCAGAAGCCCTGCTTTGCCCTGCTGTCGCCCTTCATAACCTCCGTAAGCTTAAAGAAATCATGTGTGCCAACGGTGGCAAGAAGTCTTTTTACAACAGAATCATCGTCCACAGGTGTAACGTAATGATACTTTACAAGCTCCGAAACGCTGCTTATAGTATCGTTGGAAAAACGCATACGCCTGAGTATGTCCTCCGCCATTTTAGCGCCCTCCTGCTCGTGACCGGGGAAGTGTCCATTGCCCTCTTCGTCCATACGGAAGCACTTAGGCTTGGCAATATCGTGGAGCAGCAGCGCAAGCCGCACTTCTCTGTCATTGCAGGCATGCTCAAGAGCCACCGCAGTATGCTTCCAAACATCATAAACGTGATAACGGCTGTGCTGTTCAAAGCCTATACAAGGTCTTATTTCCGGCATTACCGTGCATATAACATCCGAAAAGGAAACCAGCACCTCCGCAGGAGCCATTCCCGTTATAAGAAGTTCAAGCTCCTTTGAAAGCCTCTCCACCGAAATTTGGGTCAGAAGTCCCTTCATACTATGGATAGCCGCAGCAGTTACCACGTCTATTTCAAAATTAAGCTCCGAAGCAAACCTCAGGGCACGCATTATACGCAAAGCGTCCTCACTGAACCTTACCGCAGGTTCGCCAATGCAGCGTATCTTCTGCCTGAAAAGATCCTTTTGTCCCCCGAAGTTGTCTATTATACCTGTTTTCGGGTTATACGCCATAGCATTTATGGTAAAATCACGCCTTGCAAGGTCGTCCGCAAGATTTCCGGAAAATTTAACACTGTCAGGCCGGCGGCGGTCGGAATATTCCCCATCAATGCGGAAAGTAGTAACTTCTATATAATCGTCCCCGGAAACCACTGTAACGGTTCCATGCTTTACACCTGTTTCAATAACATTATAATATCCGCCAAGGCAGGCCTTTACCTCTTCGGGAACAGCAGATGTGGCAATATCGTAATCCTTGGGCGCTTTTCCGAGAACAGCATCCCTTACGCAGCCGCCTACAAGAAAGGCCTCGTAGCCGTTCTGCTCCAGACAGTTCATTACAATTTTGACATTTTCAGGGATAAAAATATCCATAATGATCCTCCACCCCAGTTAAAGTTTGAAAGAAGAAAAAATTGTCTTTCCGAAAGAACGAATTTTTAAAGAAGCTGTGCAGATAATATGAGCGTACCGCAGAACAAATGCGGTTTTACCATATCAGAAACAAGGAGAATAAAACCATGCCCAAGAATCCAAGTATCCACTGCGATGTTGCTTCCTGCAAGTATAATCTTGCATCCGAGCATTACTGTTCTCTCGAATCCATCAAGGTAGGCACTCACGAAGCCAACCCTACAGTTCCCGAATGCGTAGACTGCGAATCCTTCGAGAAGAAATGCTGCGGTTAAGGTGAACAACTTTACAGCTTTGCCACGCAAACAATTGACGCATAAAACCTGTTTTAAATGGTGTAATGTCGTTTGCCTTTACAAAGCTGTCCTGCGGAATTATAACAGTTCCGCAGGTACATATGCTTAACGCTTACTGAACGAGCTCAAATCTCGGCTTAACAACTCCGTGGTCGTCAATATCTTCAAGGAACATTTCAAGCGGTCTTGCCCAGATATTAGGCTTGCCGTTTATTGCCATATAAATTGCTATCTCTTCGCAGGTCTCGTGATCCTTTGCAACGTTGAGAAGAACGTAATCTCCGCCCTTGAAGTGCTTATAATGAGCGCCGAGAACAGGCTTTCTTCCCTGAGGAACGCCAAGGCTCTTTACACCGTTGCCCTTATCTGCAGCAGGAGTTACGCAGGAAACAGGCTTTTCTTCGGCAGGAGCAGGAGCAGCTTCCGGCACTTTGGGAACAACAGGCTTTTCTTCCGCCTTGATCTCGGGAGCAGCAGGTTCGCTTACAGCTTCTACAGCTTCGGCAGGTTCGTTGTTCACAGGCTGTATCTCGGAATCAACAAGTACCATTGAGCAGTTCTGGGGAACGGTTATCTCCGCATTTCCGTTGTTAACGGTAAACTGTCTGCCTGAAAGTCTGTCCGCCAGCTTAGGATATTTTGTATTGAAACGGAAGGTATAGTCACCATCGCTGATATTAAGCGCAACGTAAACAACATTTCCGTCTTTTTCTCTCTTAAAGAGGAAGGTCTGGTTTTTGAGATCCATTTTTGCATAAGAGCCTGTCTGAATAGCCTCAATGCTCTGACGGATAGCACCCAGAGCAGCAATATGCTTCATCAGCTTTATATCCTTGTCGGGCATATCAAGTTCTATACAAGGTCTGATAGCAACGTCAGCGTTTTCACCCCTGCCCTTTTCGCCCTTTATGCCGAATTCGCTTCCATAGTAAACCGAAGGAACGCCGTACATCATGTACATCATAGTGTAACAGCACTCAATATGGTCGGGATTGCGCAGTACGGATGCAAGACGGGCAACATCGTGGTTATCGAGAAAATTATACATATATAAATTGCCGTACTGACCGAGCTGATATTCAATAGAATGAGCGATCTCAAAGTAATTGCGGTCGTTGTGGGAGGAGTATATCCCCTTGTAGCACTGGTAGTTTGTAACGCAGTCAAACATTTCGCTGTTTGCCCAACGTGCGTAATTTCCGTGGATAATTTCGCCCATGAGCCAGAAATCAGGCTTAAGGGAACGTGTAAAGCTGTGTATGCGCTTGATAAATTCATCACGGAGACAGTCTGCCGCGTCGAAACGTATACCGTCAATATCCCATTCCTCTATCCACATTTTTACAGCAGAAAGAAGATAATTCACCACTTCTTCGTTATAAAGATTCAGCTTAACAAGGTCGTAGCAGTTGTTCCAGCCCTCGTACCAGAAGCCGTCGTTATAAGGCGAATTTCCGCCGAAATTAAGTCCGCAGAACCAATCCTTGTAGCGTGAACCCTGTTTCTTCTCACGAACGTCCATAAACATGGGGTTATCTCTGCCCACATGGTTGAAAACGCCGTCCAGAATGACCTTTATTCCGTTTGCGTGAAGAGCGTCGCAGACTTCCTTGAAATCCTGATTTGTTCCGAGACGTCTGTCGATAACGGTATAATCTATGGTATCATAGCCGTGCTTCACCGATTCAAAAATCGGTCCGAAATAAACGGCGTTGAAGTGCATTTTTTTAAGATGCGGAATCCACTCGATAACTTTTTTTATCCTCGGAACAGGTTTTTCCGAAGATTCCGAGCGGTACTGCTCACAGCCGCAGAAGCCTAACGGGTAGATATGATATACGTTGCTTTTTTCGATCCAATGTGACATTTTAAGGCACCCCTTGTAGTCTATAATATTAATCCATATAATTATACCACACTTTTCATAATTTGTCCAGTACTGTTTTATTAAAGCTATTCAGTTAAGTGCAAAATTTGCAGTACATTTTTGTTAAAACTGTCAAACAACGTTGAAATCGTAAGAATTATATGGTATAATAAGAAAAAACCAAAGGAAGTGTGAACTTGAATCAGGAAAAAATCGACCGTATAAACGAACTTGCACGGAAATCAAGAACTACCGAGGGACTTACCCCTGAAGAAAAAGAGGAACAGACTGCGCTCAGGAATGAATTTCGTGCTGCAATGAAAGCAAATCTCACTGCCCAGCTTGAACGCATTGAAATAGTAGATCCGCCGAAAGAGGGTACGGACAATGCAGAATAACGAGATTGGAATAAATATAAGCGCTCTGCCCACCCCCTGCTATATTACAGATGAGTGCCTTCTGCTGAAAAATCTGCAAATATTAAAGCAGGTGCAGGAGGAGGCAGGCTGCAAGATACTTCTTGCCCAGAAAGCCTTTTCAATGTACAGCACCTACCCCCTTATAAAGCAGTATCTTGCAGGCACAACAGCAAGCGGACTTTACGAAGCAAGACTCGGATATGAAGAAATGGGCGGTGAAGTCCACGTTTTCAACCCTGCGTACAAAGACGAAGATTTTGCAGAGCTGGTAAATATATGCGACCACATCGTGTTCAACAACATAGCTCAGTTTGAAAGGTTTTACCCCGTAATAAAGGCAAGCGGAAGAACCATCGGCGCAGGAATACGCATAAATCCCGAATATTCCGAGTTTGATAAGGATATTTACAACCCCTGCGCACCCTTTTCAAGGCTTGGCACCACCGTGGATAAGCTGCCCGACAAGCTGCCGGAGGGAGTTTCGGGGCTTCATTTCCATACCATGTGCGAACAAGGCGCTGATATTCTCGCCCGTACAATTAAGGTCGTGGAGGAAAAGTTCGGAAAGTATTTCGGTCAGATAAAGTGGCTGAATTTCGGCGGCGGACACCACATAACCCGTGACGATTATGACCTTAAACTGCTGGTAAATACGGTAAAGGACATACGCAGCAGATACGACCTTGAAATTTACCTTGAACCGGGAGAAGCTGTAGCGCTGAATGCAGGTTATCTTGTAAGCGAAGTTCTTGACGTAACGGAAAACGGCATGGGCATTGCAATTATGGACACGTCTGCTGCCTGCCATATGCCCGATGTTCTGGAAATGCCCTACAGACCCCACATTTTCGGTTCGGGAGAAGCCGGAGAAAAGAAATATACCTACCGTCTGGGAGGTCCAACTTGCCTTGCCGGAGATATTATCGGGGATTATTCCTTTGATGAACCGTTAAAAGCTGGCGACAGGCTCGTTTTCAAAGATATGGCAATTTATTCTATGGTAAAAAACAACACCTTCAACGGCATAGGTTTACCATCTATACTTCTTCACACCATAAACGGCGAAGATAAAATTATAAAAACCTTCGGGTATGAGGATTTTAAATCAAGACTTTAACTAATACTAATAACCATTTAACCTATGGATAAATGGTTATTAGCATAAAACAGCACGGGCAAAAACCCGTGCTTAATTTTTATTAGGATATAAAAACGCCCTGCAGAATCCAACCGCAGGGCGTAAATTATTTTTTTCAGACCTTTTCGGTTATCAAATTATTCGATAACAACGAGGAGGTAAGAACCGCCGTTCTTGAGGTTGAAGGAAACAGAACCGTCAGCCTTTACAACACCTGTTGCTTCACGAGTGAGCTTGCCGCTGTCTGTAAGACGGTATGCCTTAACAGTGTCGCCAGCACGCTTAGCGGACATCTTAACAGTTGTTGTAACTGTGCCGTCGAAGGAACCGGAAGAACCAACCTGGATCTGAGCTGTGCTTACTGTGCCGGGGTTAACCTTCTTAGCTGCTTTAACAAGAGAGCTTCTGATGTTCTTTACATTGTAAACAACGGAAACATCAAGAGCAGAATATGTGTTTACGCTGCCGGCCTTAACGGTTACCTTGGAGCCGTTCTCGTTAACGAACATGAGGTTTACACCCTTATCCTTAGCTACTGCAAGAACAGAAGCAGGAACAGTTGTAGCTGCGTTCATGTCGATCTTTACAGTAGAACCGCTCTTGGAAGCCTTGATGTAGGTTACAATTCTATCCCAGCCGCTTCTCTTCTTGGAGCCGTAAATTGCGGGAGCATCAGGATCAATGGTAGATGTAGAACCATTGCCCATCATGAAGTAGTAGTAGTAAGGATCATTGTTATTTGTTGTAGAGCTTACATTCTTAACGAGGTAGCTGTGAGAACCTGCAGCAGATGCAGTTGTGTAGTAGTTGCCGTCGTCAGCGGAGAAGTAAAGAACGTTGCTGGACTTAACGGAGCTGTAGTTGGAGGTCTTAGCCTGACCTGTGTATCCGCCGCCGTAAAGGTTAGCAGCATCAGCAGAGGTGTACCACTTGCCGTTCTTGCCGAGGTAGGAAATACCATCGGAATTGTATGTTCTGTAGGAAGAAGAACCGGGATACCATTCACCTGTTACGGTTGTTGTCTCCTTATCCTTATCCTTGTCACTATCCTTATCATCGGAAGGAGTTGTGTTGCCGCTTGTGGAGTTGCCCTTGATAAGATCGGTAAATGCAACCCAGTTTACGCTGATGTCATATTCAGACTTGGAAATATTAGCCTTGTTTGTGATTTCACCTGTGAAAGCATATCTTGCAGGAGCAACATATGCGCCGTTCTTACGGTAGTATGCTGTTGTAAGATCATCAAGATCCTCACCGAATCTGCCTGTATAAGTAGCAGTTTCAAATACAACGCCGCCGGAAACCATTACATACTTAACCTCAGGAGCGGTATCATCAATCTTGAAACCTGCATCAAAATCAAAGTTTGAAGGAGCGTAAACTGCAGCAAATTCCTTAGCAACGGTTGTGATAACTTCACTTCTGAGCTTGAAGTTCTCATTAGCAGTCTTCACTTCATCGTTGTATGTATCATTGATTGCCTTAACAGCATCGCTATAAGCATCCTTAGCAGCTTTTACAGCGTCCTTATCATCGCCTGCAGCTTCAATAGCAGTATCTCTTGTAACAGCAGCAGCCTTTGTTTCATCTTCCTTCTTCTGCTTAGCTGCAGCAAGTTCTGCGTCCTTCTTAGCTTTGCTTGCTGTAGAAAGGTCAGCCTTGAGTGCGGTAAGTGCAGAACTGTACTTGGATGTGTAATCAGACTTAACATCTGAAATGATCTTAGACTTTGCAGAATCACGCTCAGCCTTGCTCTTAAAGAAAGCAACAAAGCCGTCATCGCTTGTTCCGTCAGCTCTGTCAAGATACTTTTCTTCAGCTGTTATAGCAGTTCCGGTAACTTTATCCTTATACTGCCAGTTGCCGCCATCCATATTAAAGCAAAGGGTATTATTTTCATTCAATCCAAAATCATCGGCAATAGTAGCATCCTCCGAGAAGGTATTTTCAGCAACGCTGGTATACTTTCTGAATTCACCATTGCTAAGCTCAAACTGGAACGCAGAAGTAACATTAGGAGAAGTATCCTGAACAAACTCGTTTGCGTTTGCAAGAGCCTGTGCATACTTAGTCTTTTCAATTGTCTTTGCGCCTGTGTACTGGAATTCATAAACGTATGCAGAATAAGCCGAAGCAGCTTCTGCAATTACAGCCATTGAAGAAACAGCTGTCAGACCTGCGAGTCCCATGGCAGTAAATCTGCCGAAAGATCTTTTTGTGCTCATTTTAAATATCTCCTTTTCTTAAACATAATTGCTTAAACTCTAAAAATTATTGTATTAAACAATAACTGTTCATATGGTATTATAACATATTATTTCAAGTTTGACAATAGTTTTTTTAACAAAAATCATTACAATTTTATTACACTTTGGCAGTATTCCGTTGAAAAATGTTACAAAATGATAAAAAATCGGGAGCTTTTTACTTCTGCATCTCAATTTTTGCAGTAAAATCGGAAGCGCTTGGTCTTATATCCTTTGAAGCAAGCATATAAAGATCAGAGCCGCGGCAGGTAAGCTCTGCCTGTCTTATAAGCTGGGGCACCTTGAACTTGTCCAGCAGATCCTTAACGGAAGAAGAGAACGGGATAAGGAATTTATCCATAGGATTCTTAGGCGCATCGGGATTCTCGGCAGCAGCCTTGATCCTTGCGGCAGCAGCTTCCGCATTTTCATTGGCAGCCTTTATTATTTCCGTACCCTTTTCGTTGAAGGCAAGTATTCTTCCGAATGCAGGAGGTATCTGGAGGTCGGTCTTCTTTATTCCGAGATACATATTTAATAGTGCACGGCGGAACTTTGCCTGAGTATATCTCTTCGTATCCACCATTTCCAGGAACTGGTCAAGAGAGTTTGCAGCCTTGCCCATCTGAGCAATTCTGTTTTCTACACCCTGAGCAATGTCGGGAACTTCGGAAATGAACTTGGGAGAAGCTGTGCGGAGAATATAAAGGAATTCTCTTTCAAGGTTATCAAAATACGCAAGGTGGTCTGCTTCGTCATACTCGGCAACCGCAGCAGCCATATCCTCGGGAACGAAAGCGCTTATATCCTCGCCGTTCTCTATCATTTCACGGAGCTTGGTTCCGCTTGCAAATTTATCGGAAAGCTCCATGCTGTCGTGACCGGGACCTGTGCGCTTAACGGTAAATGCGTCAATATCAACGCCGAGCACCTTCATTGCTCTGAGGTATTCAACGGCAAGGGTGTTATTGGGGCTGTCAAAAACTCCGGCAATAATGGGGCCGTGCTCCACCGCAATGCTCTGCTGTACAGCTTCGGGGTAGGACATCCCCTTTTCGAGATAAGGCTTTATTTTTTCGGGAGTAGCCGCAGAGAACGTAGCCATAGCCGCATTTTTAAGCAGCTCTATATCGCCGCACTCACTTCCGAAAGAAATTCCGTCAACGCAGCCAAGCGCAGCAAGCATCATTACGCCGGCTCTTGCAAACATTTCCGCACTTGCAAGGGAATAAGCAACGGGGAGCTCAATAACAAGGTCTGCCCCGTGCGCAACAGCGATCTGCGCTCTTTTGAACTTATCAATAAGAGCAACGTCACCTCTCTGCACATAGTTTCCGCTCATTATGGCAACGATATGGTCGGCACCGTGCTTTCTGGTTTCTTCTATCTGGTAAATATGTCCGTTGTGGAACGGGTTGTATTCGCAGATAATGCCGTAAGTTTTCATCAATATTTTTCCTCCGTGTATTTTTTATCCATAACATACTATTATAGTATATAGCTTTTTGGAAGCATAAATATGGACAATTGTTTTCTAAACTCTAAAGATATTATGATTAGTCTTGATTTTTGGGCTACAAAGTAATAATATAAAATTAACGCCTGTTTGTCAAGTGTTTTTTGGCGATTTATGCGAAATCGGTCAAATTTTACGGCAAACGGAATTTTTTTGCTTGAAAGGACGTTAAGAAAATGATTATTTTAGTCGTTAACGCAGGCAGTTCTTCTCTTAAGTACCAGCTTCTCAATATGGACGACGAAAGCGTTATTGCCAAGGGAAACTGTGACAGGATCGGCATTGACGGTCACATCTCCCACAAGACCTTCGACGGAAGAAAGGCAGACGAGGACTGCTCCTTCCCTACCCACACCGAGGCATTTGCAAAGCTTGTTGAAGTCCTCACCACAGGCGAGGCTTCCGTTATCAAGTCTATGGACGAAATTTCCGCAGTAGGACACAGAATCGTGCAGGGTGCCGAAGTATTCGACAAGACCACTCTTGTTACAGATGAAGTTATCCAGCAGATAGACGATATGTCCGAGCTCGCTCCCGTACATAACCACCCCCACGCTCTTGCTCTCCGTGCCTGCAAGAAGGTGCTCCCCGAGGGCGTTCCTATGGTCGTAGTTTTCGACACGGCTTTCCACCAGACCATGCCCGAAAAGGCTTTCATGTTCGGTCTTCCCTATGAGGATTACGAAAAGTACCATGTAAGAAAGTACGGCTTCCACGGCACCTCCCACAGATTCGTTTCCGCCGCTCTTGCAAAGGCTATGGGCAAGGACATCAAGGATCTGAAGATAGTTTCCTGCCACCTTGGAAACGGCTCCTCCATTACAGCTGTTGACGGCGGCAAGTCTGTTGACACCTCCATGGGCTTCACTCCCCTTGACGGCGTTCTTATGGGTACAAGAACCGGTGCAGTTGACCCCTCCGCAGTTACCTTCGTTCAGAATAAGCACGGCTTCACCGCCTCCGAAATGAGCGAATATATGAACAAGAAGTCCGGCTTCCTCGGAATTTCCGGCATTTCCAGCGATAACAGAGATATTACCGCAGCAGCAGCAAAGGGCGACAAGAGAGCTATCCTTGCTTCCGAAATGCTCCAGTATCAGATAAAGAAGTATATCGGCTCCTATGCTGCAGTTATGAACGGCGTTGACGCTGTCCTCTTCACAGGCGGCATCGGCGAAAATGCCTGGGAAGTAAGAGAAGGCGTATGCAAGGATATGGAATACTTTGGCATAAAGATCGATACCGAAGTAAACAAGGGCACCAGAGGCGAGCTTAAAAAGATCTCCGCTCCCGACTCCAAGGTTGAAGTTTGGGTAGTTCCCACAAACGAGGAGCTTCTTATCGCAAGAGACACTCTCGCAATGGTCACAAAGTAATTTTTGGCGGCAAATACCGAAAATATTATGGGGATAAGCGAAAAATTTTGCTTATCCTCATATTTTTTTGAAAAATTACTGGACAAGTGCGCTGTAATATGTTATAATTTAATGTATTTAGTTGACTTAAAGGTAAGAAAAGGCTGTTTTAATACTAATCTTTGACCGTTCTATAGACAAAGACGGCAGATAGAACACAGCCAATCAAGAAAAGCGACCGCAGCAAGGCTTGGTGCCTTGCAAGGGAGCTTGACGCCGAGTGGCTGGGTTATAGCTGTCGGATTTGTCTATAGGTTGGTTAACGATTAGTATAAGGCGTTTTCTTCAATATGGAGGTTTAACATATCATGTCCAACATCAAAAAAATATCCGCCGCTGCTCTCTGCGCAGCTATTGCAATGTCCTTTGCCGGCTGCGGAAACAATATTGCAGGCCCCGACACAAGCTACGGTGCCGAGATAGACGGCGTAAAGATCCCCGCAGGCGTTTTCATCTCTATGCAGATGGACGCTTATTATGACGCTTTATCCTACACCGACCCTGCAGAGGAAACAGAAGCCGAAACCACCGCTTCTTCCGAAACTTCCGCTTCCGAGACCGAAGCTACCACCACTACTCCCTTCACCGACAAGATGATCGAGGGCAAGGAAGTAAGAGAATGGATAAATGACGAAACAACTAAGCTTATGCAGGAATACGTTGCCGTTGAAAACAAATTTGACGAGCTGGGACTTTCCTTTGAAAACAACGAAAAGGAAAAGATCATGGTCTATATGGATTCACTTTGGGAATATTACGGTCAGTCCTATGAGGAGATCGGCATAAGCGAGGATTCTCAGATTCTTATTATGCTCAACTCTCAGAAAAAAAGCGCTATCTTCGACCACTACTACGGCAAGGGCGGAGAAAACGAGATCTCCGAGGCTGACGTAAAGAACTACCTTAACGAAAACAACGCAAGGATCAACTACATCAAAATGGAGCTTAAGGACGGCGAAGGCAACCTTCTCAAATCCGACGGCAAGGCTGAGATAAAGGAAATGGCTGAAGGCTACATTGAGCGCATAAAGAACGGCGAGGATATGAACACCGTGGGCAAGGAATACGAGGACTATTACGACGCTCTCATTGAAGCAGCTTCCGAAAGCACCGATGACAATACTGCAACAGGTACCGAAGAAGCATCCGCAGACGAAGCACTTACCGACAACACCACCGTTATTTCCAAGGACGGCTCCTCACCCTCTGCCGCAGTTGTTGAAAAAATATTTGACGGCTCAGTAAAGACGGGCGACGTTATTCTTGTTGAAGAGGACGAGGTCTACTACATTGTTGAGTATCTTGACCTTTTCTCCGATGAAAGCTACCTTGAAAACAACGACAGCTCCGCACGCCACGCTCTCAAGGACGAAGAATTTGACGCTATGGTAGAAAGCTGGACGGAAGGTCAGAACGTTGTAAAAAACGAGGCTGCTTACAAGAGATACAAAATAGAAAAGTTTATGGCTGATTAAGTTGATTTCAGCATGGGGCTGTTGCAGCGTATGACGCAACAGCCTTTTTTATGACCCTGACAAAAAACAAAAAGATAAAAAACCGCTTAACGAATTACTATAGGGGTTCTCTATAATGATCGGGAGGATATTTATGAATTACAAGAAAATAACCGCAATCACCGCAGCTGTTTCAATGCTTTTATTCGGCGGCTGCTCAACCTCAGATGAATCAGTAGAAAGCACAAGCGCAGCAAGCTCCTACTCTTCAAGCGAGATAACCACAGCCGCTTCTTCGGAAACGACCGCAGAAACCGAAGCTGTTACAGAAAGCACGACCGAAGTCTCCCCGACAGATGCGGTCGGACTCACGGCAGAGGAAGCATACAGCCAAAAAAACGGCGCATCGTGGACAGATGCACTTATGAAGTCTGTAAACAGCTGGGAAAAGGGCAATATCGTATTTAAGTCTTCTGCCGAAGAAGACAGTGAGGTCGTTACGACAATTGAAATGTCGATTTACAACAATAAGGTGTATATGGACACTCAGGTTCCCGGTATCATGTCAATGACAATGATAATTGATGGTGAAAAGGGCTACCTTATTGACAAGGCTTCAAAAAGCTACAGCTTTGATACCGAAACCGAGTATAACGCTGACAGCGAGGTGGAATCCATTGTGAACACCACCGCAGATTACAGCAGCTTCACCGAGGACGGTATCAAAAATATTGATGGTACGGATTATATTTTTGAGAAATTCAGCTCTGACGGCTCGGAGGCAGTATTTTACTATTCTCCCGACGGCAAGCTCCGTAAGCTTGGATCAGATGAAAATTTAATGGATCTGACAATAGACCTGCTTGATGAACCCGATGAGTCCTGCTTTGAGATACCCGAAGACTACACCGAGATCAGTATGGAGGAAATGTCTATGAAAATGATGTCGGGACTTTTCGGTTCAATAGAGGAGTTTTCCACAGAGGAGTAACCGCCGATCTATTTTAAAATTTTTGTTAAAACAGGGCTGCCGCAGCAGCCTTTGTTTTTTTATCGAACTTCTTTGCATATAATGATTATGAAAAACGGTTTGATACTAAGTTCATATCGTTCTATAGACAAAGACGGAAGATAGAATTGCGTCAGTCAAGGAAGGCGACCGCCGCAATGCTTGGTGCCTTGCAAGGGAGCTTGACGACGAATGACGTAATTATAGCTTTCGGATTTGTCTATAGGTTGATATGAACTTAGTATGATACCGAAGAATGGAGTAATGTTATATGCCAAGTGTTTTTTTAAGCCCCTCGACTCAGGAATGGAACCCCTACATAAACGGCGGAAACGAAGAACAGCAGATGAACCTTATCGCCGACGCAATGGAGCCTTACCTGCGCTCCTCAGGCATTACATACGGGCGCAACGACCCCAACAGAGATGTTAAGGGCGCTATTTCCGACTCAAATTCACGCTACTATGACGTTCATCTTGCCCTTCATTCCAACGCAGGCGGCGGACAGTTTGCAGGCAAGCTGTCGGGGATAGATATTTACTTCTCACCCTACTCCGCCCAAAGCGAAAAGCTGGCGGATATTATCGTAAACAATATGAAAAACATCTATCCCAATCCCTCAAAGGTAAACACTCTGCCCACCACCTCTCTCGGAGAAGTTACAAGGACAAGGGCAGTAGCGGTGCTGTGCGAGCTTGGCTATCACGACAACTATGAGGACGCAGAATGGATAAAATCCAATACCGAGCCTATTGCAAGAAACCTTGTACAATCCCTGTGCGATTATTTCGGCATACCCTTTGTTGAAGCAACGCCTGCAAGAGACGGAACCGTTGCAACAGACGGCTCAAATCTTAACATAAGAAGTATGCCAAACCAGAATTCCGCAGTTATCGGAGTTATGCCAAACCGCGCAGATGTTACAGTTCTCGGTCAGATAGGCAACTGGTACGTTGTTAATTACAACGGCATAACAGGCTACGCCGCAGCGGATTACATTACAGTGTGATTTTTGTTTTAATAAGTATTGCTAAAAAAGCGCAGATGTGATATAATAAACTATATATTTTCATAAAGCGCATAATTCGGAATAACTGAGGACTTTGAACAGGTCAAAGCTGTACACTCAGAAAGGATGGTCATAAAAATGTCTAAAATAAAGGTAGCTGTACTTTTCGGCGGTATGTCAAACGAACATGATATTTCGCTGATCTCGGCAACAAATATTATAAATGCGATACCCTCCGACAAATATGAGGTAATTCCCATCGGCATAACCAAAAAGGGCCGCTGGCTTTTCTATCCCGGCGATGTGAGCATGATAGCTTCGGGAAGCTGGGAATCAAATCCCGACTGCGTTCCTGCGGTCATTCTCCCTGACCCTATCTACAAGGGTATTTTCAAGATAACGGACGGTACATATTCCATTGCCAAAATAGATGTTGTATTTCCTGCGCTTCACGGTCAGCACGGCGAGGACGGAACTATTCAGGGACTTCTTGAAATGTCGGGTATTCCTTACGTTGGCTGCGGCTGTCTTGCTTCCGCCGACTGCATGGATAAGGGCGTTACCCACACTATACTTGAAGCAAACGGCGTACATATGGCAAAGTGGAGAACAGTTTACGCCGCAGACCTCAATCGTCTTGACGAGGTATGCGAGCAGATAGCCAACGAACTTGATTACCCCCTTTTCGTTAAGCCTGCAAACAGCGGTTCTTCCGTCGGCGTAAACAAGGCAAGCTCCTTTGAACAGCTTAAAGACGCAGTTAAACTTGCGTTTGCACACGATAAAAAGGTCATCGTCGAGGAGTTTATCAAGGGACGGGAGCTTGAATGCGCAGTTTTCGGAACGGATAAACCCTTTGCTTCGGAAGTGGGCGAGATAAATTCCTGTAATGAATTCTACGATTATGACGCAAAATATATCTTAGGCACATCGGGACTTTCCATTCCTGCCGATATTCCTGCTGAGGCTTCAAGGGAAATAAGGGAAACTGCGGTCAAGGCCTTCAAGGCAATGGGCTGCTCGGGTCTTTCAAGGGTGGATTTCTTCCTTAAAGAGGACGGAACCGTTATCCTTAACGAAATAAACACTCTGCCCGGCTTTACACCTATCAGTATGTATCCCAAGCTTATGGAAAACATGGGCATTTCCCAGCCTGAGCTTCTTGACAGGCTTATTACTCTCAGCCTTGAAGGCTGAACGGAGGAACCGTATGAATAATTCTGCAATCGGAGTTTTTGATTCGGGAATGGGCGGTCTTACCTCCGTTAAAGAACTAAGCCGTATCATGCCCAACGAAAACATAATCTATTTCGGCGACACCGCCCGTATCCCCTACGGCACAAGGAGCAAGGAAACTATCCTTAAATACGCCGAACAGGACATTGCTTTTATGAAAAAGCACGATGTTAAAATGATAATCGCCGCCTGCGGAACGGTTTCCTCCGTTCTCGGAATGAACAAGAATGCCGCAGGTGATATTCCCTTCACGGGAGTTCTTCTTCCAACGGTGCAGGCAGCCTGTGCCAAGACCAAAAACGGCAAGATCGGCGTTATTGGAACGGCGGCTACCATAAGGTCGGGTTCTTACGGCAAGGCTATACGTACAATAAGGTCGGATATTTCCATAACGGGCATTGCCTGCCCTATGTTCGTTCCGCTTGTTGAAAACGGTTTTACGGGGAGAGATAACCCCGTTGCAAAGCTCGTTGCGGAGCAGTACCTTGCACCTATAAAAAAAGAGGGCGTTGACACGCTTATCCTCGGCTGCACACACTATCCAATTTTGCAGGACGTTATAGCCGATTATATGGGAAAGGACGTTGAGCTTATCTCCTCAGGCAGTGAAGCGGCAAAGTACGCCTGCGCATTCCTTACGGGAAAGGATATGCTTACGGAGCGGACGGAAAAGGGCACTGTGTCCTTCTATTCCTCCGACAGCGTGGATATGTTCCGTGAAAACGCACAGGCCTTCCTTGGCGGACAGCTTTGCGGAACGGTCACAAAAGTCGAAACGGAAGAGCTTACTTCCCTTGCATAAAAAAAGAGGTTACTATGAAAAAGGATGTTTTAATGATTTTAAAAAGCGTTCAGTCGGTGGACGATGAGCGCAACGAAACGGAGCTTATAACTCCTGCTGTGCTTACTCCGCTGAAAAACGGCGGCTTCAGCATTGCATATGACGAAACCGAAGCCACAGGCTTTGAGGGCTCAAAGACGGTTTTAAGCTGCTACGGCGACAAACACGCTTCTATCTGCCGCAGCGGTGCCGTTTCCTCCAATCTTGTCATTGACAAGGACAAAAAGCAGCATTGCTACTACGGTACACCTTACGGAGAGCTTATGGTGGGCATTTACACCCATTCCATTATCAACGAGCTTAACGAAAACGGCGGCAATCTGTATATGAAGTACACCATTGACATTAATTCAAGCTATGTTTCGGACAACGAGATATTTGTAAGTATACGTCCTGCAAAAAATGGAAGCTCTGCCGAAGTTCAAAGCTGAACAGCGGCAACCATAAAGCGCAATTCAGAATTATCCGTCATCGGACAGCTGAACTGCGCTTTGTTTTTTGGTGAAAATTTTATTTTACCGCAGAATTAATAAAATAAGTGTTGCATTTTTCCCGAAATTCTATTATAATATAATTTATAGCTGTCAGAGTAAAACACATATTTTTCGCCCGAAACAATAATCGGAGCCGTGAAAGGATGGTCATATATATGAATAATTGTGAAAGCACAGGCAAAAACTCGTTTATCTCCGCTGCATTTCTTATTATCTCGGTGCTGTCGTTCATACTGGGCGCTGCCGCAGGAGCTGTTGTGACAAAAGCAGTTATCGAAAAGAAAAAATCAAAAAAATCCTGCTGCGACAGCGGTTTTGACGCAGATGAATATGTACGCAGCCTTAATCTGGACTAAAAACAAACTATAAAAAAGTAAAGGACGCTTTATTCTATGAAACTTGGTATGGTCGGTCTTCCCAACGTGGGAAAAAGCACACTTTTTAACGCTCTTACAAATGCGGGAGCAGAATCCGCAAAATATCCTTTCTGCACTATCGAGCCTAACGTCGGCATCGTTTCCGTTCCCGATGAAAGACTGCTCAAATTAAAGGAAATGTACTCCCCCAACAAGTTCACTCCTGCGACGCTTGAATTCGTGGACATTGCAGGTCTTGTAAAGGGTGCTTCAAAGGGCGAGGGTCTGGGCAACAAATTCCTTGCAAATATCCGTGAGGTTGACGCTATCGTTCACGTTGTCCGCTGCTTCGAGGGCACGGACGTTATCCACGTTGACGGCAGCATTGACCCGAAGCGTGACATCGAAACTATCGACCTGGAGCTTATTTTCTCGGATATTGAGCTGCTTGAACGCCGCATCGACCGTACAAAGAAGCTAGTAAAGGGCGACAAGAAGTACATTGCCGAAGTGGAGTTCCTTGAAAAGCTCAAAGCTCACCTTGAGGAAGGTCACTCCGCACGTTCCTTCGCTTTTACGGACGAAGAAGCAGAGCTTATAAAGACCACTCCCCTGCTTTCCGCAAAGCCTGTTATTTATGCTGCAAATCTTTCCGAGGACGATTTCAAAAACAATATTGAGAATTCCGTACATTATAAAGAGGTCTGCGAAATTGCCAAGACCGAAAAGGCGTCTGTTTTCCCAATTTGCGCCCAGCTTGAAGCGGAAATTTCCGATATGAGCGATGAGGACAAGGCTATGTTCCTTTCCGAGCTTGGACTTGAGGTTTCCGGTCTTGACAGAATAATCAAGGAGGGCTACGCTCTGCTGGGACTTATCTCCTTCCTTACTGCAGGAAAGGACGAAGTAAGAGCATGGACTATCACAAACGGCACAAAGGCTCCTCAGGCAGCCGGCAAGATACACACCGACTTTGAAAAGGGCTTTATCCGTGCGGAAGTCGTAAGCTTCAACGACCTTATGGCCTGCGGCTCTATGAACGGCGCAAAGGAAAAGGGTCTTGTACGTCTTGAAGGCAAGGACTACGTTGTTCAGGACGGAGATATTATCCTTTTCAGGTTCAACGTATGAGATACAGTTACTTATAAAAAACAAACGGGCGGCTGACAAACGTTTCTGCCAAAAATTTATGCAGGAATGTTATGTCTTCCGCCCGTAAATTTATAGATTTTTGTATTTATCGGCGGTTATTTGCATAAAAGCCAAGCCGCAGCTTCATAGTCGACATTTTAACATTGTATTCATACAAAATAGATAATAAAACTTTGTTTATTAAAAAATTACCCTTTTAATTATGAGAAGAGTTATATTATAATATGCCTTGAACTTTGAAAAGAAAAGACAAGGCTTTATATTTTTTCCGCGGCAGGTATAAGGAACTGTCTGTTTTTTCAAAGCAAAAATTAGGGAAATATAGATCTCACGGCACCGAAAGGGGGATAATATTATGTTCCAGCTCAAATGGATCTGGGAAAATCTTAAAGGCTACAGAGGGCGTTATATCTTTGCGCTCTGTCTGACTGTTACAGGTCAGATAATGTACATAATCAACCCTATTTTTTCCCAGAAAATAGTTGATACCTTTATTTACAGCGAAAATGCTCTGCAGAATATCAGCGAGCGTAAAAACCTACTCATTACACTTTGTCTCTGCATGATAGGCTTTACGCTCATAAGGACTTCGCTCCAGTTTACCTCGAATATGCTTTATGAAAAATGCTCTCAGGGTATGCTGTCAAAAATAAGAAGCTTCCTTTTTATGAACGTTCAGCGGCAGGATATGGCATTCTACGACCACAACTCCACAGGCGACCTTATGACCAGACTTTCCGGAGACCTGGATATGGTGCGCCACACCGTTGCATGGATAATAAAGACCTTTGTGGAATGTATTGTTCTGTATCTTACCACTTCAATATACTTCTTCTGCCTTGATCCGCTTATGGCTCTCTGCCTGATTGCGCTGACACCGCTTATTTTTATTATTTCGTGGGTGTTCAAGAAAAAGGTAGGCCCGAAATATGTTGACCTGAGAGAGCGTATGTCCCAGCTCAATTCACAGGCGCAGGAAAATATCGCAGGAAACCGTGTTGTAAGAGCCTTTGCACGGGAAGATTATGAAATAGAACGTTTCCAGGAGAAAAACAAGGAATATTCAAGAGCCAACAAGGAAGCGGCTATGACTTGGTTGGATTTCTTCCCTTACATTGAGACCGTTGCACAGGCTCTTACTGTAGTTCAGCTTATCGCAGGCGGTATCTTCGTTATAAACGGACGACTCACAATGGGCGAATATGTTGCTTTCGGCGGTCTTATATGGACTCTTTCCAATCCTATGAGAAGCGTCGGAACGCTTATAAACGACTTCCAGCATTTTCTTGCTTCCGCAAACAAGATAATCGAGGTTTACTACTCCCGTCCTCTTATTACCGACCGTGTGGACGCTGTAAGTATGCCCGACCGCTTCAAGGGTGAGATAGAATTCAGAAACGTTACCTTCGCATACAGCGACGGCACCAAGGTCCTTGACGATGTAAGCTTTAAGATAAAGCCCGGAGAGACCGTTGTTATTATGGGCGAAACAGGTTCGGGCAAGACCACTCTTGTTGACCTTATCCCAAGGTGCTACGATGTTCAGAAGGGCGAGGTGCTTGTAGACGGAGTAAATGTCCGCCATATGAAGCTGCACGAGCTCAGAAAAAACATCGGCGTGGCTATGCAGGACGTTCTTCTCTGGTCGGACACCATTGAGGGCAACATTTCTTTCTTTGATTCTGATATGCCTATGGAGGATGTAAAGCGTTTTGCAACGCTTGCCGATGCAGACGAATTCATTTCCAAGCTGCCCGAGGGCTATGATACTATCGTGGGCGAAAGAGGCGTTGGTCTTTCAGGCGGTCAGAAGCAGCGTATCTCTCTGGCAAGAGCCTTGGCAATGCGCCCGTCCATACTTATCCTTGACGACACCACCTCCGCCGTTGACATGGAGACAGAGCAGGTAATCCAGCACAATCTGCGTGATCTTGATTTCAGCTGCACCAAGCTAATAATTGCACAGCGTACCTCTTCGGCAAAGAACGCCGACAGGATAATGATAATCAAGGACGGCAAAATTTCCGAATTCGGCACTCACGAAGAGCTGCTGAAAAACAAGGACGGATATTACTCCGAAATTTACCGCCTTCAGAACGGCGGCGAAAAGGAGGCGGTTTAAATGGCAAGAAACAAATATGACGTTGATGAAGAGCTTGAGACCCCTTTTGACATACGCCATTTAAAACGGGCTCTTGTTTATGTAAAAAAATACAAGTGGAAGATGATACTTTCGCTTTCACTCAGCGCAGCTTCGGTAATTATCGGACTTTTTGCGCCTGTTATCACACAGTTTGCAATAGACAATTCCATTCCCAACAAAAATATACCACAGCTTCTTCTTATGGCGGCTTTGCTTCTGCTTACTATTGTGGTGAACGTTATTTTTGCCACCATACGTTCAAGGATAATGACAAAGGTCGGTCAGGACATCATTTTTGACATTCGCTCCGACCTGTTTGCGCATCTTCAGAAGCTGTCCTTTGAATATTACGACAGCCGCCCACACGGCAAGATACTTGTCCGCATAATCAACTATGTAAACAGTGTTTCCGACATTCTCTCAAACGGAATCATCAACTTTATCCTTGAAATTTTCAACCTTGTGTTCATTGTGATCTTCATGTTTGCAGTGCACTGGCAGATGGCGCTGGTGATCCTTGCCGGAGTACCCTTCCTTGCGCTTATTATCGGACTTATCAAGAACAAGCAGCGCCGTGCGTGGCAGGCTGTTTCCAACAAAAGCTCCAACCTTAACGCTTACCTTCACGAAGGTCTTGTGGGCGTAGAGGTAACGCAGCTTTTTGTAAGAGAAGAAGAAAACTCAGGCATTTTCCAAAAGCTGTCGGAGGCTTACCGTGACAAATGGATGAAGGCGGTCACCTTCAACAACCTGCTTTGGCCCTCCGTTGACACTATTTCGGCGGTAATAGGCGCTGCAATATACTTCTTCGGTCTTGCGGTCATAGGTCCAGCATCAATTTCTCTGGGAACTATCGTTGCTATGGGAAATTATGCCGCACGATTCTGGCAGCCTATCATGAACCTTTCAAACCTGTTCAACAGCTTTATCAACGCAATTTCCTATCTTGAACGTATCTTTGAGACCCTTGACGAACCTGTTACGGTAAATGACAAGGAAAATGCCAAGGAAATGCCCAAGATAAAGGGCGATGTTACCTTTGACAACGTTACCTTTGCCTATGATGAAAGCAAGAACATTCTTGAAAACCTGTCCTTCTCGGTAAAAAGCGGCGAAAACGTTGCTCTTGTAGGACCTACAGGCGCAGGCAAGACCACTATCGTTAACCTTATTTCCCGTTTCTACGACACAACGGGTGGACGAGTGCTTATTGACGGTCAGGATATTTCCGAAGTAACGCTTCACTCCCTCCGTTCGCAGATGGGCATAATGCTCCAGGACAGCGTTATTTTCAGCGGAACAATTGAGGACAACATACGCTACGGCAAGCTGGACGCAACTCCCGAAGAGATAGACCGTGCAATAAAGACAGTTCACGCCGACGGATTTATCGACAGTATGCCCGGCGGTCTGAAAGCGCCTATTATCGAAAGAGGAGCCTCACTTTCACAGGGTCAGCGGCAGCTTATAGCCTTTGCAAGAACCCTTATCAGCGACCCGAAGATACTTATTCTTGACGAAGCAACCTCCGCTATTGACGCAAGGACGGAAAAGCTGCTTCAGGACGGTCTGAACGAGCTGCTGAAGGGCAGAACATCGTTCATTATCGCACACAGGCTTTCCACCATAAAGAACTGCGACAAGATAATGTATGTTTCCAACAAGGGCATCACCGAATGCGGCACCCATGACGAGCTTATGGCGAAAAAGGGCGATTATTACAAACTCTACACCGCCTCTGTACAGTAATACTTATACTAATTCCAAATCGTTCTATAGACAAAGACGGCAGATAGAACACAGCCAATCAAGGAAAGCGACCGCAGCAATGCTTGATGCCTTGCAAGGGAGCTTGACGCCGAGTGGCTGGGTTATGGCTGTCGGATTTGTCTATAGGTTGATTTGGAATTAGTATTATATAAAAAACAGGACTGCGAGCCGTTTTATGCGGCAAAGCAGTCCTGTTATATTTTTATGATGTTTCTTACTACCGTCCAGAGAACAAGAACTCCAAGAAAGCACCAATTCAGCCATTCGGGCTTCGGCATAAGCTGTTTTTTCCCCGTTTTTACATATTCAAGAGTATAGCAAAGCGCCGCCCAAGCAATATATGCAAATTCGGGGAAAAAAAGCAGATTTGCCGCAAACGCTCCCATAAAATCAAGCTCCAGAAGTGCAAGAACAGCGGTAGTATTTCCGCAGCCGGGACATTTCAGACCGGTAATAAGGCGAAAAATGCAGGGTATCCCCCGTCCTGTTATCTTTATGACCGCAGCGGCGGCTATTCCCGTTGCGACGACTGCTGCGTACACGACCCCGGCTTTTTTTATACGTTCTTTCATAACACAAAAACAAAAGCGGCAGAAAACTCCGCCGCTCTCCTATGTAAAAAATTATGCGTCTGCGATCTCGTTCATTTCGTTCTGTACAAGACCGATCCCAACGATCGGGAAAATGATGAACAGTATGATCCAAAGAACCTTGTTGTCCTTTGTGGGAAGACCCCTGTTTGCTCTTACAGCGTTGATATTTTCGTCAGCGTTGATTGCAAAAATAATACCACCGACATAAAGGAAAAGAAGAACAAACTGTAATGTAGGATCCATATTGCTCTTCTGTCCTGCTGCGTCCAGCTCATGAATTGCCTGCCAGTACCAGTACAGACCATAAATGCCGCAGGTAACGATAGTCAGGATAATAACAGTAGCTACAGACCTTCTTTTGATCATAGGAAATACCCCTTCCGTTTTATTATGCTATAATTATACTACATATCATATTCACTTGTCAATATATTTATGAAAAAATAATTTTATTTTCTTGTAAAATACATTAAAAAATTATTTTTCAACGGGCACAAGCTCGGCAAGGTCATATGGTGTTTCCTGATAAACGCAGTAGTTGAGCCAGTTACTGAACATAAGATTGGCGTGACAGCGCCAGTTGAAGTGAGGCGGCTGAGAAGGGTCGTCATAAGGAAAATAGTGCTGGGGTATGCTTATTGGAAGTCCCTTGTCAATGTCCCTGAAATATTCGTTTTTCAGCGTAAAGCGGTCGTATTCCGAATGACCTGTAACGAAGAACATACGGTTGGTCTTATCGGCAATGATATGTACACCCGATTCTTTGGAAGAAGTAAGGATTTTCAAAGACGGATTTGTTTCAATATCCGCCCTTCTTACCTCGGTATGACGGGAATGAGGCACAAAAAATGTTTCATCAAAGCCTCTTACAAGGGGGTGGTTGGGCACTTCGGACTTATGGGGGAAAATTCCGAACATCTTACGTGGCAGGTCGTACTTTGGCACTCCGTAATGGTAATAAAGCCCTGCCTGCGCTCCCCAGCAGATATGGAAGGTGGAAAAAACGTTAGTCCTTGACCACTCCATTATTTCGCAAAGCTCGTTCCAGTAGTCTACTTTCTCATAGGGCATCTGTTCAACGGGTGCGCCCGTTATGATAAGTCCGTCAAAGCGCTCGTTCTTTATATCCCCGAAGGTCTTATAAAACTTGACAAGATGCTCCTGAGATGTATTTTTGGACTTATGCGTAGCCGTCTGAACAAGCTCAATATCCACCTGCAGCGGCGTGTTTGACAGAAGTCGGAGTATCTGGGTTTCCGTTTCTATCTTTTTGGGCATGAGGTTAAGTATAGCTATTTTCAGCGGACGTATATCCTGGGTCTGAGCCTTTGAATCGGTCATAACGAAGATATTTTCGTTATTAAGTACTGTATAGGCAGGTAAATTATTCGGTATTTTAATTGGCATGGGGTATAATGCTTCCTCTCTGTAAAAATGAAAAATGCTGCTGTCATGGATTTGTCACGGCAGTTTCGGCTTGGACGTTTTCGCTTGGGACGGACGGAATATCCCCAAGGTCAAAGGGCGGAGCCGTCACAGCTTCCGTGACTGCAGTCTCGCACGCGGCGGTAACTGCTGTCTCAGACTCCGGCATATCCTGTTCGGGAACGGAAGTCACAGCGGTAACACCCGTATCTGCGCCATGGGTCTCCCTGCTGACGGCAGTTTCACGCCCGGGCATTTCTGCGGAAACTGCAGTTTCACGCTGCATACCGCTTGTCCGGGATGCTTCTTCCCTGATACTCTGCTCCATTTCACGGAGCGAGGATATGTATTCGCTGTATGTATCCGCACGGGTGGTCTCGATCGTAGTAACGGTGGTAAGGATATTTTCTTTCATTGTCGCCGTCTCCCTCGGCGCATTGCTGGGGTAATAATCCTCACAGCCGCAGAACAGGACCGCCGCAGAGCATACAGCCGCTGTCAGAAAAATATATTTTCTCATAATATTAACAGTATAGCACATTATATATTTTTTTTCAAGAGAGGAAATAAGAGTTTTATTCTTACGTCCGAGCGGAACAATTAAAATTTAACTTAAAAAAATGTTGCATTTTATATTGAAATGTGCAATAATAGTAAGGAATGTTATTATTTACCCGTACCGTAAAATGCAGGAAAGGACGAAAACAGAAATGAAATATATTATTCTTGCTCTGAAAGGTGCAGCTATCGGCATTGCCAACGCTATCCCAGGCGTAAGCGGCGGAACTATTGCCGTTATAATGAAAATTTACGATGAACTCCTCGGCGCCATCACACCAAACATAAAAAAACTGATAAAAAATCTAACCTTTCTTGTTCCCGTTGGCATTGGAATGCTTATCGGCATAATTCTTGCGGCAAAGGTTCTCGGCTTTCTCTTTGACACCTACAACGTTCCGACCCAGCTTTTCTTTGTGGGCGTTGTTATTGGAAGTATGCCGCTGATATACCGTGAATGCACAAAGGAAAGCAAGCTTTCTCCCGTGAATATCATACCCTTTCTCATAGGCGCAGGCATTATGATAGGTATGCTGTTCGTTAAACCCGAAAGCGGCGGATCGGTCTCGGACGGTCTGACCCTTTTCAGCGGAATAATGTTTTTCTTTGCGGCTTTTCTTGCTGCTGTTGCAATGATAATCCCGGGAATAAGCGGTGCGCTTGTGATGAAGGTTCTCGGCGCATACGATACGGCAATTGCGGCTGTCAATGATATTAATATCCCCGTACTGCTTATTTTTGCGGCAGGTGCGGTGGTGGGTCTGTTCGCTGCGGCAGGCATCATTTCTGCGCTTCTCAAAAAATTCCGCAGGGGAACATACTGCTTTATCGCAGGACTTATTCTCGGTTCCGTGCCGTCTATTTTCCCGTCAGGCTTTAAATTTGATGTTCAGGGCATAGTAGGTATAGTTATGCTTGTGATAGGACTTGCCGTTCCTATGCTTGGAGAACTGCCCTCGAAAAAGAAAAAAACGGAAAATGCTGAGGAAAAAATTAATTGACCTGTATTTTTATAAGGCTTTCATTAATTTATCACATTTATGGGTATAATAGCTTTAAAGAAGCAGAACAATAAGGCTTCGCAAAAGCATTTTGCCCATAAATGTGATTTTTTATTGAGGTTTATATAATTATGTGCGAGTATAACGAAAACCGTTCAAGAAAAGACAATGCTGCCGAGGTCACATATTATCCCGAAAAGTCCGTAAAAACTGCCGTGAACCGTAAAGGCGGAGCAGTAAGGACGGCAGGATTTATTATGTGCATGGCTATCGTTTCGGTAGCTTCGGTAAGCGTCTATAAAACTTACAGTGAAAAGGCGGAGGCTGAGACCTTCAGCGCTGTATCGGAAATTGAAGCGGAGCGTGACTTTGGAGAGGAACCTGCCGAGGATGCAGATGCCGTTTTAGACGAAAAAGTACCGGACCAAACATCATATAAAAGCATAATCGAGCTTTCGGCAAGGACAGAGGATGTTTCCATTCCCAATATAGTAAGAAAGGTCAAGCCTTCGGTAGTGGGTATTTCCTCGGAATTCAGCAATTCCTCCGTAAGCACGGGAACGGGCATAATAATTTCGGAAGACGGCTATATTGTCACCAACGCCCACGTTGTCCAGAATACCGATAACGGCATTGCCGAGCGTTCTTCCGAGGTGATGGCGGTGCTTTCCGACAGCAGCAGCCATAAGGCGGTCATAGTCGGAGCGGACAGCAGAACAGACCTTGCGGTAATTAAAATAGAACCGGGAGAAACGGCTCTTGTTCCTGCCGAATTCGGCGACAGCGACGATCTTATGGAGGGCGAGCTTGCCGTTGCAATAGGCAATCCCCTTGGCTTTGAGCTTTACGGCTCCACCACCTGCGGAATAATCAGCGCTCTTAACCGCACCATAACCGTAGGTGAGTATGAAATGAATCTTATCCAGACGGACGCCGCAATAAACCCCGGAAACAGCGGCGGACCGCTTCTTAACAGCTGCGGACAGGTCATCGGAATAAATTCCAGCAAAATAATATCAGATTATGCGGAGGGTCTGGGCTTTGCGATACCCGTGTCCTCGGCTCAGCCCATAATCGACGACCTTATCGAGAACGGCTACGTTACGGGCAGACCCATGATAGGCATAAGCGGCGAGGATATAAGCAAAATAACCGCAGAATACTACAATCTTCCGCAAGGCGTATGCGTAAGGTTCATTACCCCCGATTCGGCGGCGGACAAAAGCGGAATTGAGCTTGGTGATATTATAATCGGACTAAACGGCGAAAGCGTGTACACCATGGAAGAGCTTAATAAAAGGCTTGACGAGTTTTCGGCAGGTGATACGGTAAATATAACGGTCTACCGCAGCAGTACGGAGACCCAATTTGAGATAGCGTTACAGCTTGACGAGAGCAGAAGCTGAATAATATGCGGCATCGATGATACGGAGAAAAGATCTGCGTATCACCGATGCCGCTTTTTCGTCGTAAGCATTATTTTCAAAAAAACGGTATATTTTAAAAATTACGGTAAATAATAAGGAAACGCTGATTAAAAAAATCTTCATACGCAAAATTGTCGGCTTAATTTTTTTCATATTTTAATCCGAAAGGAATGAAAAAATGGTTTCTCCAAATCCCCATAATTTCAAAAATATCCGTCTTTCCAAAAGTATAGACGAAAACACGGAAAATATAAAGCGTATCCTGTCGGAAAGCTCCGACCTGCTCCTTAACCCCTTTATTGTTTCGGGGGTGAAGTGCAACCTTGTCTGCTTCGAGGGCATGGTCTCCACAAGCACCATCACAAACCTTATCCTTAATCCACTTACCGACCTTTCTCTCCCTTCCGACATTACCTCCGAGGGCATATTTGAACATATAAGAGACCATATGCTCCTTACGGTGGACAGAGCCCTGACCACGGAATACGGCGACCTTATAAGGCGGCTTATGAGCGGCTTTGCGGTACTCCTTATTGACGGCTGTGACACGGCGTTTTCTCTCGGCGTTCAGGGTTATGCCACAAGAGGGGTGGACGAGCCTTCCTCCGAGGGAAACATTTTCGGCTCACACGAAGGCTTTGTTGAAACTGTAAGGACCAATATGTCTCTTGTGCGCCGAAGGATAAAGTCACCGCTGTTGGTTTTTGAGCTTTTCCCCGTCACAGACCTTAGCAACGTAGACGTTATCGTGACCTATATGTCCGACCGTGTGCCGAAAAAGCTGGTCTCCTCGGTAAAGGAACGGCTGAAAGGACTAAAGATAGAGACTGTGCTTTCAAGCGGATATATCGAGCCTTTTCTTAACGACACAAAGCTGTCAATGTTTTCAGGCGTGTCCGTTACGGAGCGCCCCGACGTTTTCTGCGCAAAGATACTTGAGGGCAGGATAGGCGTTCTTATCGAGGGAACGCCTTTCGCCCTTATTCTCCCTGCCCTTTTTATCGAGAATTTCCAGACCCTTGACGACTACTGCTTCCGCCCCTATTACACCACACTTATACGCTGGATAAGGTATCTTGCATTTTTTGCGGCAGTTTTTCTTCCTGCCCTGTATGTGGCGGTGGTGACCTTTCACCCTGAGCTTTTCAACAACACGATGCTTGTTATCCTTGCGGAAGCGGAGGAGCTTGCTCCCCTTCCCCTTGCGGCAGAGGCGTTTCTTGTGCTTGTTTTCTACGAAATAATACGGGAGGCAGGAGTGCGGCTGCCCAAAAGCGTGGGCGGAGCGGTGTCAATAGTTGGAGGTCTTATTATAGGCGATGCGGCAGTGTCGGCAGGCATAATTTCCAATCCCCTGCTGCTTGTCTGCGCAATTTCCGTTACCGCCTCCTTTGTTATACCGTCACTTAACCAGCCTGTTACCGTGTTCAGATTCATTGCGGTAATTGCAGGCGGAACAATGGGACTTTACGGTATTGCTCTCATTGCTTCGGTAATGCTTGTGAATATATGCTCTCTTGAAAATGCCGGTGCGCCTGTTATGTCCCCCGTTTCGCCCTTTACTCCATCTGCAATGAGGGACGTTCTCATAAGAGCAGGCTTCCGCACCCTCGGCAAACGCACAGCTTCGGTGGGCTCTCTTACGGGAGTAAATATGAGGAACGGCGGTGACTGCAACCCTTGAACACAGCAAAAATAAGCAAATGGCAGCTTCTTTCCCTGCTGCTGCTTTGCAGGATATTCACACTTATGACCTTTGTGCCTGCCGCAGGAAAGGGCTGCGGAATTTCGGTACAGCTTGCCGCCTGCATTATTTCAACGCTTATACAAGCGGTGCTTGTTATCCCTGCCGCTGTTCTCGCAATGAAATATGAAGGGAATACGGTGACTTCACTCATTTCCGAGAGAAGCATCATTGCAGGACGCATCACTGCGACGCTGTATCTTGTGTTTTTCCTTGCCTATGCTTCGGGCAGCGTTATCCACTTTATAAGGTTTCTCGGCAGCCGATTTTTCGGCGGAGGCAGCATAGTTTTAGCGGCTCTGCTTATGGCGGTATGCGTTTATTGTGCCTGCTGCGGCGTTGAGGGACTGGCAAGGAGCAGCGTTATTGCGGTGATACTTTTTGTCATAATGCTGCTTGTAATGGCGTGGACTTCAAGAGAAAACTTTGAACCGCTGAATTTTTACTCCGAAGGCCTTAACGGAAAGCTGTGGAGAGCCGTTGCAGACGACCTTGCACGGAACGGAGAGATAACCGCCGCAGTTTTTCTTATGAAAAATACGGGCATGGATATGAAGTGCGGAGTTTACGGTCTGCTTGCGGCAAAGCTGGTGCTGACGGCTGCTTCCGCCGCCCTTATCACAGGCGTTCTCGGTGATTCCGCCGCAATGAGAGATTATCCTCTTATGGAGCTTGGCTCCTGCACAGACGCTTCGCTTTTCAGGCAGAATGATTCGCTTTATCTTATTTTATGGACAATTTCAGCGGTCATAAGCATATCCCTTTTCATTCACATTTCCGCAGGACTTCTTAAAGAGCTTGCACCCGTGCTGAAAGGCAATTCCTGCATATCGGGAGCGGCGATATTTATCATATCTGCGTTATTTATGTATTACGGAGCGGATTTTTCGGCTGTAAGGAACGTTTTATGCGGCTTTGCGGCTGTTATTCTGCTTGTATTTGTGATACCCCTTGCAGTTTTATTGATGAAAGGCAAAAAGGTTGAAAATCGTTAATTTTCAACCTGCGAGTTTTGTTTCTTCGGCTGTCGCCTCGATTTTCTGCAGCTGAACTTGTTCAGCTTGGAGACCACAAAACTCAAAAAGGAATGGTTATTAAAATGAAAAAAACGGTTAAAATACTTGCTATGCTGATATGTTCGACAGTTATAAGCGGCTGCTTCGGCAAAACAGAGGTAAACGACAGAGCCTTCGTTCAGCTTATGGGTATAGAAAAGCACTCCGGCGTTTATATGGTAAGTCTGCAGATATACGAAAGCTGCGGCAGCGACGGAGTTCCCGACGTTTCAAAGGCTAACTCCTCCACAGTTGCCGGAACGGGTACGGACGTAAGCGCCGCCTTGTCGGAATGTGAACTGAAAGCAGGAAAAAAGCTCTTCCTCGGGCACGTTAAAACAGTTATCATCGGCAGCGGAATTACGGAGCTGCCCGAAATACTCTCCTCTCTTACAGACGGCGGAAGTCCGAGAGGTACGGTGCCTCTTTCCTGCCCCATAGCCTACAGCACCTCTCCATCGTCCGTAACGGAGACATTTATGGAGCAGGGCGTGTTCTCCGCCGACAGATTCACAGATATTACCGAGGGCTATGTTCGCTCGGGGAAATGTGTTTACACCGACCTTATTTCCGTAACGGAAAAGCTGTCACTGCCCTCGGGAGCGGCAGCTCTGCCCGTTATTTATTCCGACGGAAAGGAAATATATTACAGCGGAATAGCAGCCGTAAACAAAAACGGCGGCATTTACCGAATATCCGAACCGGACGTTCAGGGCTTTGTTATTTTAAGCGGCAGCTTCGACAAAAAGGGCAGCATTGCAATACCCGTTCCCGATGATGAAAGCAGCGGCTATGCGGAAATAACCTGCTCAAAGGTAAAGACCTGCGCCGACATATCAGACGGCAGGCTTCGCATTAACGCCGAAGTAAGGCTTAAGCTGAAAACAAACGGCTCAGACGAAAATTACGACGAAAAAAAAGCCGCCGAAGCGGTCTGCGAAAATATACGGGATTCCTGCATAAGCGCATATTCCGAAACGGCGTGGTACGGCGGCTGTGATGTGTTCGGTATATACAAGCTGATGCGCCGTGATTGTCCTTCTCTTGCGGAAAAGGATTCAGAAACGGTAATAAAGGAAAGCATACTCAGCATTACGGTAAAAGCCGAAACGGAATAAAAGGAAAGGAAAGCGTAAAAATGGCGGTAGTTTTCATAAGGGCGGTGATACTTTATCTTCTCTTGGTTTTCTCCGTAAGATTTATGGGCAAGCATCAGATAGGCGAGCTTCAGCCCTCGGAGCTTGCCGTGACAATACTTATTTCCAACATTGCCACCCTGCCCGTTGAGGATATGTCCATGCCCCTTTTTACGGGAGTAATACCAATTCTCACCCTTGCAGGACTTGACGTTATAATGTCTTGGCTTGGGATAAAGTCACGGCGGCTGCGGAACCTTACCTGCGGCAAGCCTGTTGTTATTATCAGCAACGGCGTTATCGACCAGCAGAAAATGCGTGATATACGCTTCACCGTTGACGACCTTATGGAAGCGCTACACAGCCAGAGCATTTTCGACCTTAAGGAAGTGCAGTTTGCCGTGGTTGAAACAACGGGAGCGGTGTCCGTTTATCAGAAGTATGAATACCGCACCGCTTCAAACGGTGATATGGGTCTGCGGAACAAAAGCTCCGACCCTCCCGAAGTGGTGATAGATCAAGGTAAAATAGTTAAGGAAGCACTGAAACGGACGGGCAGAGATGAAAAAAGGGTCAACGACATTCTGAAAAAGGAAAAGCTGTCACTTAAAGATGTGTTTCTTATGACCCTTGACAGCGACGGGGAATATTCCCTTGTAAAGTCCGACAGCTGCGGAGGTGAAAAGCGTAAATGAAAAGAACTGCAGCGGCGTTCGTTATCCTATGCATTATAATTTTATATTCCGTGTCGGCAATTTTCATTATAAGGCACGAAAACAGCCGTATCGTATCCGTTCTTGACGAAATACAATACGGTCTTGACAGCGGTGATACGGATTCAGCCGCAAAAAGCGCAGAAAAACTTGAAAAGCTGTGGCTTGGATACGAAAGGCGTATGTCTCTCTTTGTTAACGACACCAAACTTGCGGAGCTGAATACCTCTGTTGCAAAGGTACGCCCCTACTGTAAAGAAGCCAACGACGAGCTTGAAGCGGAGCTGCAGAACATACGCCACAGGCTTGAACTTATCTTCAAGGCGGAGATACCCTTCTGGTACAATATTATATAGACCCTTACTCGTCCCAGCTGTAAGCGGTCAGCTTTCCCTCCGTGGAAAGGTCGGGATAGTCCCACTGACGAAGCACCTCATAAGCAGCTATGGCAACGGAATTGGAAAGGTTAAGGCTGCGCAGCTTCGGCCGCATTGGTATGCGCAGACAACTTTCGGGATTTTTGTACAGAAGCTCCTCCGGCAAGCCTGCGTCCTCACGTCCGAATATAAGGTAACAGTTGTCAGGGTAGGTCATATCGCTGTGTATATGCCGCCCTTTTGTTGTAAAGTAAAAGAACTTTCCGTCACGATTTCTCTCAAAAAAATCATCAAGTCCGTCATAATAGGTAAGGTCAAGCTCGTTCCAGTAATCAAGACCTGCCCGTTTAAGATGCTTGTCCGTTACCTCGAAGCCCAGCGGTCTGACAAGGTGGAGCCTTGCACCCGTTACGGCGCAGGTACGGGAGATGTTGCCCGTATTCTGGGGTATCTGAGGTTCAACAAGTACGATATTAAGATTCTTAGCCATTGTAAATTCCTTATAACTGCTCATAATCGCAGAGCGTTGGGTGTCCCATAAGATAATCAAGGCAGCTTTCAAGCATAATTCCGTCCCTTGTGTCGGTGGAATAGCTGTAAGTTGTCTTTATTGCAAGCTCAAGGAAAGCGGTAGCCCTGTTCATCGCCAGCGGCAAGCTGTCACCACGCAGGATAGAACCCGTAAGCACGGAAGCGAAAACGTCCCCTGTTCCGGGATAGCTTGCATTGATAAGATTGTAGGGTACCTTCCAGAATTTGCTGTGTTCCCTTTCATAGCCTATGTTATAGTAATGACCGTCCGAATAAACGCTTGTTATAACAACTATTTTCGGTCCAAGCTCGCTTAAACGCACAAGAAAGCTCTTCATCTGCTGTGAAGTAAGCTCAGGCTGATAGGGATTTTCTCCGAGAAGCATAGCCGCCTCGGTAATGTTGGGGGTAATAATATCCGCTATACCCACAAGCCTGCCCATTCCCTTCCGAAGCTCGGGAGTGCAGGTCTTGTAGGGCTTGCCGTGGTCAGCCATAACGGGGTCGACCACTTTAAGCGAACCGCTGTAATATTCAAAAAAACTCATGCAGTATTTTATCTGCTCTTCCGAAGCAAGAAAACCGCTGTAAACGCAGTCAAACTGATACCCCAGCCTTTTATAATGCTCCAAAGCCGGAGAAATGTAATCCGTAAGGTCACGCATTACCACTTCCCCGTAGCCCCCCGTATGGGTGGAAAGTATAGCCGTCGGAACAGGGCAGACCTGTATTCCCTGTGCGGAAAGGGTGGGAAGTATTACCGTAAGAGAGCATCTTCCAACGCCCGAAAGGTCGTGTATAGCGGCGACTTTAATAGATTTCTGATACATATCTTTACTCCAAATAAAACAAGTTTCCAAACAAAATAGTATCACAAATTTTCCGCCCTGTCAACACCGTAAAAACGCAAAAAGCAGCCGAATCACTTTGTACAGTATGCCGCAGATGTGCATAGCTGCCGGAAAAGCAATTCGGCTGTCTTGTTGTTTTACTGAATCAGAAGCGCAGTATTATGTTCTTGCCGCACCGTCAACGGAAAGTATCTCTCCCGTTACATAGGAAGCCATATCGCTTGCAAGGAACACGAAAGCGTCTGCAACCTCTTCGGGCTGTCCCACTCTCTTTAAGGGTATCTGGTTTATGATAGGCTGGATAACTGCGTCGGGAAGAACAGCAAGCATATCGGTATTCGTTACGCCGGGGGCAACTGCGTTTACACGGATATTATCCTTGCCAAGCTCTCTTGCCAAAGATTTTGTAAGACCGTTTATAGCAAATTTTGAAGCAGGATAGCCTACGCCGCTGGGCTGACCGTAAATGCTTACCATGGAGCTTGTATTGATGATAACTCCGCCGCCCTGAGGCTTCATCAGCTTTGCAGCCTCCTGTGCGCAGTAGAATGCGGCGTTAACGTTAAGGTCGATTATTTTCTGGAAATCATCGGGCTTGTAGTCGTAAACGCTGTCTCTTGCGGAAATGCCTGCGTTATTTGCAAGAATGTCGATATGTCCGTATTTATTTTTTACCTTCTCAAAATTTTCTCTTACGGATTCGGGGTCTGTCAGCACGGGAGCAATTCCCTCAACTGCAGCGTCGGGATTTTCCGCTTTGATGGCTGCCACTGCCTTATCCGCCGTTTCCTGCCTTGAACCGCAAAGAACTACCGTTGCTCCGTGTTCAAGAAATCTCTTGACAATGGCAAAACCGATGCCTCTTGAACCGCCTGTAACAATTGCGACCTTATTTTCCAAAAGTTTCATAAATAACGCTCTCCTCACTGCTTCCGCCCGTATTTTATGGGATCTTAGAAGCTTTATTTGTTTAATTGTAGCGTATTTTTGTTTAAATGTCAAGAATTTTATGTGCAATTGCCATATATTTTGTTTGAATTTCCCATTTTTAACAAATCAGAAACAAAAACTTTGCTAAAAAACAAAGCCGCTTCTGACGTATCATCAAAAGCGGCGTATTTTTAAAGGAAAAATGTTTCGTTAAGCACCGACACACTTCCGTCGATGTCCATAAGGTCAACAAGATACATATTCTTCTTTATTCCGTCCAGCTTTCTGTTCAAAACCTCGGTCACAGGGAAAACAACAGCGGTATTGCCGTCGTCCGCACCGTGGTAATCGTTGAAATCATAGAACTTGAAAACTATATTTATTGCGGAATCGTCCACCTTGCTCTTAACGTAAAAATTGGAAACAGGCTCCATATTAAGGTCAAGAACGGTATTCGACAGGGAATTTGTCATCTTTTCCGGCGTCATAAAGTTGTATTTTTCACGGTTTATCTGCTTTCTCAAACTGGTTGCGATACAGCCGCAGAACAGCTTGTCTATGGGGAAAAGCATTGCATAGGATACCTTTCCTCCGCAGAAAAAAGTAGTTGTTCCCTTGTTGAGCAGGAACAGCTTGCACCACTTCATGGCGTTTAAATATCTTCTCATTCCTCTGTCCTCAACGCTTGCCTTGAAATCCCTGAAATAGTTAAGGGAGCAATCTATACCATCAAAGGCAGGGAGAAGAGTTTTTATTCTTTTAAGGTTAAGAGTGTTCGTGGACAGCTTGCCGAGCATTACAAGAGTGGATTTCAAAAGCCTGTTTTCCGCTCTGTTGGTGCTGAAAACATCATATTCCACGAAAAATTTTTCTTTATGGGCAAAATTCTTCTTTGCGTGTTCCGAATATATCGTCTTGCCCTTGACGAACATCTCATTGCCCTGATAGGTAACGTAGGTCTGCTTCAATCCGCCTCTTACAACATCAAGCACCTCGTCCGTAAACATTCTTACGCATATTTCAAATATATTCAGCTGCTCCTTTTTAAAATAAAGATCATCCACAGCCCTTACGGGAACTTCAATGGTTGAACGGAGCATACGGAGGATAAGGTTCTTTGAAACGAGGGCGTTTTCATCTCTGTCCGCCGCTATCTGAGGCATAAGCTCTATCTGCGTACCGTCTTTAAGGGTGATTATCCCGGCATACCTTGCAGGTCTTATTATCTTTTTGCCGTCCTCGCTGAACACCTCGTGCATAACGGGGAAACGGTTGTTTTCGGTAAAGTCCGCAAGACGGTCGAAATTTATCTCAGGAAGAGGGATAACGTGAGGATCGTCCGAAGTTCCTCCCCTGACAAAGCAGTCGGCGTCGGTAACAACAAAGCGTTTAAGTTTTTTCATTGTATGCAGTCCTCACCGCTATATTTTAAGGTAAGCGTTAACGTTGCCGAAAGCGGCATTATTTATAGTGTAGACCTCATCGTTTTCAAGGTAAAGCTCTGCGTTTGCGCCGAATATCTGAGCATAGTCAACGTCGGTAGCCTTAACGAACTGCTCATTCTCCTCCTTGTTTGCATCGCCGAGGACAAGGCGTATCTTCTCGTAATCGTCGTAGAAATAGTCCTGGAGCAGCGGAACGATAGCGTTCTTGAAGATATGCGCAAGCACAGCAAGGCTCGGTCTTGAACGCAGCGCCATAAAGTAAGCGTGTCCGATAGTATGGTCTCTGTCAAGAAGTATCTCGATGCGCTTATTGATCTTTATCATAAGCTGGCGTATATCTATACCTTCCACCATAACGCCTGCAAGCAGGTCGGGGTTCGGCATCATTTCAACGAAGTCGAAACGTCGTCTGAGAGCCGAGTCAAGCATTGCAATAGAGCGGTCGGCGGTATTCATGGTACCGAGTATGTAAACATTGTCGGGAACGCCGAATGCTTCCTGCGAATAAGCCAGCTTAACGGTTGCCTCCTCGGCCTGTCCTATTCGTTTCGTCGGTTCGATGATAGTGATCATTTCACCGAAGATCTTTGAAACGTTGCCTCGGTTTATTTCGTCTATGATAAAGACGTATTTTTCTCCCGGATTTTTCGCCGCTTCGTCGCAGAACCGCTTGAAAACACCCTGACTTACACGGTAAACCATTTCTTCCTTACGGGAACGCTCGCCCTTTTCGTTCATTACCTGAATGAACACAGGCTTGATACCTTCAACAAATTCTTCGTAGCCGAAGGACTGGTGGAAGGTCGTGAATTCGATCTGACCGTACAGGGTTTTCAGAGCGTGATATTTTTCAAGGAGATCGTTATAATCGTCCTTCATGACCTCTCTGATAGGTCTGCCGTAAATGATCGAAATAGCGTACGCTACCGTATTGTAGGTTTTACCGGTACCCGGAGGACCGTAAAGAATGATATTGGACCCCATTAATCTGCCACCTTACATAATAATATAATCATACCGCCCGGAGACCCGGAACGTTTTTGTGCCACATATTTATTTTATTTTACTCCAATTTTAATAGAATTTCAATAGTAAAACAGTTTCTGAAAAATTTTTCGACTATTATAACAAATTATTTGGTCTATAATGTACACTTTTCACCAATTTGTCAACCTCAAAAATAAGCCAATTAAATCGTTTAAGTAGATTTTTGTCACATTGTCTAAAAGTATGTTCCTAACATATGCCGTCAAGTATGGACAAACTTATTTTTTCTGCACACAAAATCGGTTTTATAAATAAAAATATATTTTTTTAAATAAAAATATATTTTTTTAAATAAAAATATATTTTTTTAAAATACCCCTTGCAAAAATATCTGCAATGTGCTATAATGTATTTTACCGAAATACTGCATCTGCAGTTTTAACCGAATAATACGGATTTTTATCCGGTATATAGGTGTGCGGGCCCTGTGCAACAGTACTCCGTGAACCATGTCAGGCGGGGAACCGAGCAGCATTAAGCGGATCGTTCTGTGTGCCGCAGCAAGCCTGCACACCTATGTACCGGATTTTTATGCTTACGGTGACGAAATGATAAACTTTATCTATTTTTTTAAGCGTTTTCTTGAACTGGCAAGAGCAGTGCTTCCGCTTATGCTGTTCTACGTTTTTGTCTGCTGCTTAGTCTGCGTTTACTTTGAATCGGACATCCATACCGCCGCATTCGTCATTTTCGGAGGCTCGGCAATATTCTTTGTCTCTGCCGCCGCAGGAGCCTTCGGTGATATGCTGAAGCTGAGAGTGCGCAATTCCGATACGGAAATAATCGGAGGACATTTCGGCGGATTTTCCAGAAAAGCAAGGCTTTTTTCCTCCGGCTTTTCTTCCCTTAAAGCGAACAGACCCGACGACGCTCTTGAGGATTTCAAGGAAATAGAAAATATGGAGCTTTCGGACGGCGAAAGAGCTGTTCTCTCCTTTTATACGGGCGGCTGCTACAGAATGATGGGTTATCCCACAAACGCCGCAAATTACTACTCCAAGGCGGTGGAATACGGTCTTGACTCCGACCTTGCCTACGTTCTCGCCGCACGGTGCTGTGTTTCCAACGGCTGTTTTTCCGAAGCAATGGAGCTTTATGGCAAGCTGCTCGAAAGAAACCCTATGTTTGAATATATTTACACCGATATGGGTATGTGCTGCCTTAAAAGCAGCGACCCCGACAAGGCGCTTGAATACTTCGAACGCTCAGCAAAGGAGGGAAAGAACTACTCCTTTGCTCTTGGAGGCTGTTCCCTTGCATACCTGATGAAAAAAGACATTGACAAAAGCAGGGAATACTTTTCAAAGGCGCTTGTAAACAATCTCAGCGACATAAACGGCTTCAGAAAATATTACTGCTCCGTGGCCGAGGCGGCAGGCTGCTTTGACCTTATTGACGAGCATATGAAAAAGGCGGCGGAGGAAGCCCCCTCGCCGGATAATGAAGAAAACAATTTTTGACCCGATTTCCAAGGAAGTGAGCTGCTTTGTATCAGGCTTTATACAGAAAATACCGTCCTCTCAGCTTTGACGACGTTGTTTCCCAGCCCCAGGTCACCCAAACCCTAAAAAATCAGCTTGTGAACGGAAATACCGCCCACGCCTACCTTTTTACGGGTTCAAGGGGAACAGGAAAGACCACCTGCGCAAGAATTCTTGCAAAGGCTATGAACTGTCTGCACCCCGTAAACGGCAATCCCTGCCTTGAATGTGAGATATGCCGTGACGCAGACGCAGGCGCTCTGGGTGACATTATCGAGATAGACGCCGCTTCCAACAGCAGCGTTGATGATATAAGAGACCTCCGTGAAGGAACGATCTACACCCCCGAAAGATGCAAATATAAGGTTTACATCATAGACGAGGTGCATATGCTATCTCCTTCGGCGGTCAACGCTCTGCTGAAAATTATGGAAGAACCCCCTTCCCACGTTAAATTTATCCTTGCCACCACCGAAGTGCACAAGGTGCTGCCGACAATACTTTCACGCTGTCAGCGGTTCAATTTCAGAAGGATACTTCCCGAGGACATAAGGGACAGGCTTCTTTACGTTGCGGAAAAGGAGAACATTTCCCTTGACAGCGACGCTGCGGAGCTTATTGCAAAGACCGCAGACGGCGGAATGAGAGACGCTCTTTCCCTCCTTGACCAGTGCGTTGCCTTTTCGGACAGGATAACAGCGGAAGTAGTTGCAAACGCCGCAGGAATTGCAGGAAGAGATTACCTTTTCGGCATAATAGAAGCCGTTATAGACCGCAATGCCGCAAAAGCCGTTACTATTGTAAAGGAGCTGCACGAGCTTTCTAAGGATATGCAGAAGCTGTGCGATGAGCTTATAGCCCAGTTCCGCAACATTATGATCGCAAAGACCGTTCCCGGCAGCACAGACGCTCTTGTTTGTATGCCGTCGGAGATCGAAATTATAAAAAAGTTTGCCGATTCAATGACCATTGAGGACATTTTTGCCGTTCTGGACACTCTGCAGAAGTCCAACGAGCGCATTGCAAGAGTTTCGGCAAAGCGTGTGGAAATAGAAATGTGTCTGATAAAGCTGTGTTCGGCACAGACCTATCAATCGGGTGCAGCTATTGACAATTCTGAAATTTATGCTAAAATTGATATGTTGGAGAAAAAGCTTGCTGCAGCTCCGGCCGCCTCAGCAATGAACAGGGCACCCGTGCAGGAACCTTACCGCCGCTCCTCGGAAGGAAAAACGCCTGCGGAAAGCCCCAAGACTGCTGTAGCTTCGGAACAGCAGGTCTCCGACTTTCAAAAGCTTAATCCTGCCGATTTCAAGCCTGTTGAACAATGGGCTGAGATACTTGAGGAATTCACGGTGCTGTGTCCCTCCGGCTCAGGCGCTCTTACAGGCTCCTATGCGTTGGAAAATCAGGGATATATGCTGGTTTATTCGGAAAACTCCTTCTTTATGAACGTGCTTCGGAACAAGGATAACGCCAACAAGCTGATGGAAGCCGTTGTAAAGATAACCGGCAAAGCATATCAGATAAGAGCAAAATGCACAGCCAAAAAAGAAGTTTCCGAAAGTCCCGTTGAAGCGCTCCTGAAAAAGGCTCACGACAACGGTATCCCGACAGAATCGGACAAATAAGCAAATTACGGCTCTCTTATGAGCTGTAAAAAAGCGGAAAACGCTATAAACTGGATAAAAGTAAAAAATTAAAGGAGAATAAGACCAATGAAAGCAAGATTACCACAGGGAATGGGCGGCGGCGCTCAGAACATGAACGGAATGATCAAGCAGGCACAGAAAATGCAGGCTCAGATAACCTCTCTTCAGGAGGATATTGAAAACAGAGAATTCACCGCAACTTCAGGCGGCGGCGCTGTGGAAGTAGTTATGTCCGGCAGAAAAGAGATCAAGGGTCTCACCATCAAGCCCGAAGTAGTGGACAAGGACGACATCGAAATGCTCCAGGATCTTATTATCAGCGCATTCAACGACGCTGTTCATCAGATCGAGGAGACCTCCGAAAAGGAAATGGGCGCTATCACAGGCGGAGTTTCCTTCCCCGGTCTGTTCTAATCATCAACTATGCAGCCGGAGCTGTTAACGTTACAGGCTCCGGCGTTTATTTTTCCGAAAGAGGACTGATATTATGGCAAACACGGCTCTTCCCCTTGTTATTCTTGCGGAACAGTTCGCAAAGCTGCCCGGAATAGGAATGAAGACCGCCCAAAGGCTGGCATATTTCGTTATGACAATGAGCGACGATGACGCCCGTGAGTTCGCAGAGGCTATAATCAACGCAAAAAGTACGGTGAAATATTGCTCCGAATGCCTTAATTTTACCGAAACGGAACTTTGCCCCATCTGCAATGACGACAGAAGAGACCACAGCACCGTATGCGTTGTTGAAGCACCCAAGGACATTGCAGCTTTTGAAAGGACCAACGAATACCACGGGGTATACCACGTTCTGCACGGTCTGCTCTCCCCTATGGACGGCGTTGCTCCCGATGACCTGCGCATAAAAGAGCTGCTGGCAAGGATACAAAAGGGCGGCATAAACGAGGTCATTATGGCGACCAACCCTACCGTTGAAGGCGAAGCTACCGCTATGTACATTGCAAAGCTGCTTAAGCCTATGGGCGTAAAGGTAACACGCCTTGCATTCGGTCTGCCTGTCGGTGCAATGCTTGAATATGCAGACAAGGTAACACTTTTCAAGGCGCTGGAAAATAGAAGCGAGATTTAATTGTAATATATGCACAACTTCAAAAAAAGTTTTTGTGTATATCACCAAAAATGATTTAAAACACTTGCAATGTGCAGTTCTTTGTGATATTATATATAAGTCGTTTGACGATGAGCTTGCTTAATTCCGATAAACTGGGATATAGCCAAGCGGCAAGGCAACGGACTTTGACTCCGTCATTTCGATGGTTCGAATCCATCTATCCCAACCATCAAAGACAGTTGCCGTTCATATTCATCGTATCGAGCGGCAGCTGAATACTGGGGTGTAGCCAAGCGGTAAGGCACCTGACTCTGACTCAGGCATTTCCGGGGTTCAAATCCCTGCACCCCAACCAACAAGATCCGTTTCTTACATAAAGAAGCGGATCTTTTATTTTAATTTGGAATTAGGAAAGCGGAAAGTGGAATTAGTATTAAAAAGCGCAATTTCTTAATTCCACTTTCAACTTTCCGCTTTTCACTTTCAAAAAATGTACGAGGTGAATAAAATGCCCTTTTCAAAAAGATCCCTTGACTTTCTTTTTGAAAACAAACTTCACGACAGCAAGGAATGGTACGAAGAACACAAGGACATATACCGTGAATATGTAACAAAGCCTTTTACGGCTCTGGCAGCCGAGCTTGAACCATTTTTCACGAAGACAGACAGCGAGCTTATATGCACGCCTAAGCGTATCAGCAGAGTACGCCGTGACACACGCTTCACTAAGGACAAGTCCCTTTTCCGCGACCACATATGGATAACCGTGAGCCGTCCCAAGGAACGCTTTGAACAGATACCCGGCTTTTACTTCTGCATAGAACAGACGGGCTTTTCCCTGGGCTGCGGATATTATCAGGCAGGCACAGGCAGCATGGAGGCAATAAGAAAACTTATCCTCGAAAGCGACAGCAGCTTTAACGAGGCAAACAAAGCGCTGAAATCCGCCCCGGAATTTGCTCTTGAAGGAGAAATGTACAAGCGCAGCCGTTTTTCCGGCGAAAGTGCGGAAAAGCAGAACTGGCTCAACCGCAAAAGCCTGTGCGTGAATCTTTCAAGCGGTGATACGGATATGCTTTTCGGGAACGGTCTTGCAGAGTATCTTAAAGGCAAATTTACAAAGATAGTCCCCTTCTACCGTTTTCTTATGAAAGCCGAGGAAACTGCAGTCAGGGAAAGTAATTCCGTACGGGAAAAAGCCAATGCTCTCCCCTCTGCAAAGCGTTACAAAGACGATTTTTAAATACATATTAAACGTATTTGATCGCAAAATAAAATAAAATTTGTGTAAAATAACATATTTTTTGAGGCGTTTAAAATAATTTGTAAGATTAGTTGAAAAAAGCAAATTAATGTGGTATAATGAAATTTAGTTACGGACCGTTCAGACGGTCAGATAGGAAAGGATGAAAAAGTTTGAAAGAGCTTATTCTGGTAACATCTCCCCCGGCCTGCGGAAAAACTTTCATTTCAAAACAGCTCGCAAAAAATCTGAAGCACGTTGTATATCTTGACAAGGATACTCTCATTGTTCTGTCAAAACAGATCTTCGTTGTTGCAAATCAGGAATACAACAGAAGCTCCGACTTCTTTGAAGAAAACATCCGTGATTATGAATATTATGCGATCGTTGATCTTGCTCTTGAAGCTCTTGACTATAACGATATTGCACTTATCAACGCTCCCTTCACCCGTGAAATAAGAGACAGACAGTATATTCACGACCTTAAAGCCCGTCTTGCGGAAAAAGGCGCCGTTCTCAAGGTCATTTGGGTAGAAACAGACCCCGAAGTTTGTCATCAGCGTATGATCGAACGCAACAGCGACCGTGATACTTGGAAGCTGGAACACTGGGATGAATATATCGCAGGCGTTAATTTCGAAATTCCCGAAGTTATCAACGAAGACAACGACGGTACGCTTATGATATTCAAGAACTCCTCTCAGGATGAATTTAACGAATCTATGAAAAGGATTACAAAGGAACTTTTGGGAGAATAATCCCCCTTTTAAAGAAAATCGGCCGCTGTGCATTTACCGCACGGCGGCTTTTGTGTTAATACTAATTCCAAACCAACCTATAGACAAATACTCGGATATAATAATCCAATTCTGCGTCAGACCCCCTTGAAAGGCGTGATCTCCCCCTGTGAGGGGAGGTGTCACGAAGTGACAGAGGGGCTGACCGACAGACCAGCCTGTCTGCGGTCATCTTCCTTGACTTGGATTATTCTATCTGTCGTCTTTGTCTATAGAACGGTTTGGAATTAGTATAAAACATAAAATTCCTGCTTCAAACTATTGAAAAATATTTTGTGCTGTGCTATAATTAATTATATATGATTTAAGGAGATGACCTGCATGATTACTGTTGAAAATTATCTGGGTAAAATAGGCATATTGGAAGATTACCTTGTTTCACTGATAAACTATACTGCGTCCCAATGCTTCGGCGTTGCCGCTCTTAATCCTGCGGAAAACAAAAAACGCCTTATTTCTATTCTTGTTAAAGCTAAAATAAAAAACGGACGGAGCGTTAAGCTCTCCGTTACGGACGACAACAAGCTGATCGTCGCACTTCATATATCCGTTCTCTACGGAACAAATATTGCCGCAGTAACGGAAAACCTTGCCCATAAGATCAGATATACCGTTGAGGATAAGACAGGGCTGAAAATCGCAAAGCTCTCCGTGTTCGTTGACGGTATGATAGACTAAGAATATTTTAACAAAGGGGTTAGATCTTAAAGTGATAAGCGGAAAAATGCTTAAAAATGCTTTTCTGTCGGGAGCCGCTGCAATTTCCAACAACAAGCGCTCCGTTGACGAGCTTAACGTTTACCCTGTTCCCGACGGCGACACAGGCACTAATATGTCCATGACCATGGGCAGCGCTGTCAGAGAACTTCAGTTTATGGATGACGGAAGCACCGTATCTCAGGTCGCAGACGCTGCTGCCGCAGCCCTTTTAAGAGGCGCAAGAGGAAATTCCGGCGTTATCCTTTCCCTGCTTTTCAGAGGCTTCTCAAAGGCGCTCAAGGGCAAGACCGAGGCGGACTGTCACGACCTTGCAAATGCTCTGTCACTTGGCGTAAAGGGAGCTTACAAGGCGGTAATGAACCCTACTGAGGGTACTATACTTACAGTTTCAAGGCTTGCGGCAGAAAAAGCTGCCGAGATCATTGATACAACAGAAAGCGAAGCTGCGCTGTGGAGCGAGATCTGCGATGAGGCGGACAAGGCTCTTGCACAAACTCCGGAAATGCTCCCCGTTCTGAAAAAAGCAGGCGTTGTTGACGCAGGCGGAAAGGGTCTTATCGTTATCTGGCGTGCTATGTTGGAGGTTTTCAGCGGCGGCAAGGCTGTTACAGGCGAAAGCACTTCCGCTTCTTCTGCAAAGACCGCTGTGGGCGATTTTGACGAGGAGATAAACTTTACTTACTGCACCGAATTTATCGTAAACAAGTCCGCAGGCTGCCCCGACGCTTCAAGGCTCAGAGCCTTTCTTGAAACTATCGGCGACTGCGTTGTTGCCGTTGACGATGACGACATTATCAAGGTACACGTTCACACCGACCACCCCGGAAAGGCTATTGAAGAGGGCATACTTTTCGGTGCGCTTACCAACCTTAAAATAGACAATATGCGCCGTCAGCACGAAAACAAGGCTAAAGAAGCTGCGGCTATGAAGGTTCAGAAATTCACTCCTGCCGCCCCCGAAAAGCCTTACGGCTTCGTTGCGGTATCCTCAGGCAGCGGTATTGAGGAGCTTTTCCGCAATCTGGGTGCAGACTGCATCGTTACGGGCGGTCAGACTATGAACCCGTCAACCGATGATATTCTCCAGGCTATCCTTGCAACACCTGCGGAAACGGTGTTCGTTCTTCCCAACAATAAGAACATCATTATGGCTGCGGAACAGGCTGTAAAGCTTGCAGACAGGCGTGTATGCGTGCTTCAAACAAAGACCATTCCCCAGGGAATGACGGCTATGCTGAACTTTGACCCCGAAGCTGATTTTGAAAGCAACCGCCTTAATATGTCCAAGGCTATCGAAGGCGTTTCCACGGGACTTGTCACCTTTGCCGCAAGAGACAGCGATTTTGACGGCAGGGAGATCAAAAAGGGCGAGATACTGGGTATGGAAAACGGTAAACTTGCCATCACTGACAGAGACGTTACAAAGGCTGCGTACAAGCTGATAAAGAAGATGGTCAGCGGCAATACGGGCTTTATCACCATAATTTACGGCGCAGACGTTACAGACGAAAGCGCAGATGCCCTGCAGGATCTTGTACAAAACAAGTTCGGCGACAAGGCTGAGATTATGATGATAAACGGCGGACAGCCTGTGTATTATTACATTATTTCCGTTGAATAAATTTGCATAAATGCGGTACAGAGAGTTTTCCGGCTCTGTACCGCTTTTTTCAGCGGTCACGGGCAAAAGCTCACAACATCAAAGTGTGAAGTGTGTAGAGTGAAGAGTGAAGTTAATCCTAAATATACAACTCCACTCTTCACTCCTCACACTTCAAACTCGTTCAAATTCTGATTGTTAATGAATACCTCCCACCATAAATGACTAAAATAAATATAGGGTGGTATTTTATGGACGGATTTAATATAAAGCACAAGGGACTTTTTATTTTTTGCGCATCCGCTGTGCTTGCCGCAGTTATCAACCCCGATCTGTTCATAGGCTTTTTAAAGTCTGCGGCAACGGTACTGCGGCCAGTTATAATAGGAATGACGGCGGCGTTTGTTATAAACAGACCCATATGCGGCATTTTTGAGCTTTTTGTCAAGGCGGCGGACAAAGCAGCGGAAAAGTCCTGCCTTAAGCCCTGTTCACCTTTGCGGAGCATAACCAGAACAGGTGTAGCCTACGGCGCAGGACGCAGGAGAATACTGTGGGCAGCGGCTGTTGCAACGGGCTACGCATTGCTTCTTGCGGCGGCGGCAGGGATAATATGGTTTATCGTGCCTCAGCTTATCGAAAGTACAAAAATGCTCGTTGCCAATGCCGACCTGTATCGTGAAAAGTTTATGACCTACTACAAAGCGGCGGAGGAACGTGACGTTCTTGGTATTCTCCCCTTTATTACCTCGGCGCTTGCCAAAATTGGAGAAGCGGTGCCCTCAATGCTTGCAGGAGTTTACGGCAAAACTGCGGATATTATCTCCTGCATCACCGACTGCATTATCGGCATTGTTATTTCCGTGTACATTCTTATTGACAAGGAGCGGCTGAGAGAAGTCGTAAAGCGCACCGCAGGACATATAATGAGCGCTGAGACCTTCAGCAGATATGCTTCGCTTTACCGCACGGTATACGATGTTTTTTCACGGTTCGTAAGCGGACAGGTGACGGAAGCGGCTATACTGGGCGTGCTTTGCTATATAGGAATGAAACTGTTCCGCTTTGAATATGCGCTGCTCATAAGCGTTATTATCGGTGTAACGGCGCTCATCCCTGTTGTAGGGGCAATCGTAGGAACGGTGCCCTGCGCTTTTCTGCTGTTTCTTGTGAAGCCAATCTCGGCGGTATGGTTCATTGCGTTTATCATTATTTTGCAGCAGATAGAAAACAACTTTATTTACCCGAAGGTAGTCGGCAAAAGCATGGGTCTGCCGCCGCTGCCCGTACTGCTTGCAATACTTATAGGCGCTAAAATAGGCGGTGCTGCAGGAATACTGCTTGCCGTACCTCTGACGGCTGTTATCTACGGAGTATTCAACGAAAAAATTATGAAAACAAACGAAAAATGCACTTCTCACTCAGACTAAGCGTTTGCACAGGAAGTAAAATTGTGATATAATTTTCTTAGAAAATCAAAAAGGGTGAAGCAGTATGATGTTAAATAAAGCCGTAATTATTCCCGATTCATTCAAGGGCACACTTTCCTCGGTACAGGTCTGCGAAATAATCGAAAAAAGCATAAAAGCGCACTTTCCCGAATGTGAAACCTTATCTGTCCCCTTTTCCGACGGCGGAGAAGGCTTTGCGGAGTGTATGACAAAAGCCTGCGGCGGAAAAATGCTTGAAATGACGGGCAAGGGACCTTTTTTTGAGGACATAAAATGCCGCTTCGGACTTATTGACGGCGGAAAAACGGCGGTCATTGAAACTGCTGAGGCTGCAGGGATAACTCTTGCCGCAGGACGGCTTGACCCTGAAAAAACCACCACCTACGGCGTTGGACTTATGATAAAGCAGGCTTACGAAGCAGGCTGCAGAAGCGTTCTGCTGGGTCTTGGCGGTTCCTGCACCAATGACGGGGGCTGCGGTGCTGCTGCGGCTCTGGGGGCAAGATTTTTTACCAAAGGCGGCAAGGATTTTATCCCCGTGGGCGGAACTCTTGAGGAAATTGAACGCATTGAACTTTCGCAGGACTTTCCTGATATAAGCATCACGGCAATGTGCGATGTTGACATTCCTTTATACGGTGAGAACGGCGCCGCATACATATTTGCACCGCAAAAAGGCGCTTCTCCGAGTGCTGTAAAACGGCTTGACAAGGGTCTGCGGCATCTTGCGGACAAGCTCTCGGAATGTATTGGCAGGGACGTAAGCGATATAAGAGGCGGCGGTGCGGCAGGCGGTCTTGGAGCGGGAGTATGCGCATTTATGAAAGGAACGCTCAAAGGCGGCACGGCGGCTGTTCTTGAAGCAGTAAGATTCCGTGAAATTATCAAAGGCGCAGATATTATTTTCACGGGCGAAGGCAAAATAGACAGCCAGAGCGCACGGGGAAAGGTCATAAGCGGCGTTGCTTCGGCAAGTGAAGGAATACCGGTGATCGCCTTTACGGGAGGTATTGACGGAGATATTTCTGCGCTGTACAAAATGGGTCTTACCGCCGCTTTTGCAATAAACACCATGCCGGAGAACCTTGCTTCAAGCGCACCGAAAAGCGCCGGAAATCTTGAAGCAACGGCAGACAACGTTATGCGGCTGCTCTCCTGCTGAGTTTCTTTGCAACATTGCATTTTTTGCATATTTATATGTATCATTAACAAAAAATTAATACACTTTTCGGTTATATATGGTAAAATAAACATATATAATTATCCGCAATTTTCGGAGGATAACTGCATAAATGTTTAAGCTGATAAAACGACTTCTTGATACAAATATCCGCACAAAGCTGGTCGCAATGTGCATTGTTGTTATCGTGCCTGTTTTCGCTGCCGGCATTTACCTTATTATAAATACCATAAATCTTCTTCAGGAAAACATAGTGAACGAAGCCTTCAGCGATGCGGACGCTCTCAAGACCCGTCTTAAGGACACACTCTACACCACCTCGGCCGCCGCTGAAAGGATATATCTTGACGAGGATATAAACGTTCTCCTTAACAACGATTTTGCCGATGAAAGTGACTACAGAAATTATTACAGGAACCACAAGACCGTTGCAAACTATCTTAACGCTTATTCCCAGATAGTGGACATAACCTTCTACATAGACAAGGAAAACTTCCTTTACAACACCGATTTCAGGCGCATAACAAACGAAATACGCAGCTCCTACTGGTTCGATGATGCAATGAAGTACAGCACTCCCCGTTGGCAGGTGCTTAAAAGCCCCAATGACGGTTCCTACTATCTGAGTTATATCCGTCAGGTCTACGCAAATGACGGAAGCTCCCTTGGCGCAATGGTCGTTTATGTAAGCCCCGAATGGATAGAGGGACTTATGAAGGACGAAATCTTCAACGTTATCTTTGCCGTTCAGAACGGAATGGTTTTTTACAGCAATATGGAAGGCTACGAACTCGGAAAGGTGTTCATCTCCCCCGACTTTGACATCAGCAAGGGCGTTAACGATAATATGGAGCTTTCCGATGAATGTCCTCTTACGAAAAACGGCTACACCATTGCCTCCTGCTTCGATTACGAGAACACGGGCAATCTTTTTCAGATATATCTTGTAAAGCCTTATGCGCTGGTAACCGGTGCTACAAGGGAGCTTAGTCTTGGATATATATGGTATATGACGTTGTGCTTCCTTCTTTCCATGCTTATAGCAGTTCTTTTCACCGCATATTTTGTACGCAGAATAAAGTTCCTCAGAGATCAGATGCACAAGGTCGCTATAGGTGATTTCCGCCTTGATGAGCAGATAAACGGCGATGATGAGATAAACGAACTTTACAGAGATCTGCAGATAATGGTAAAAAGTATGCAGCAGCTTATCAACGAGGCTTACGAGGCAAAAATTCAGTCGGAGACCTTTAAGCTGAATCAGATGGAAGCTGAATTCAAGACCCTTGCAAGCCAGATAAACCCTCATTTTCTTTACAATACCCTTGAAACCATACGAATGAAAGCGTATGTTAACAACGACAAGGAAACAGCAGACCTTGTAAAGAAGCTGGGCAAATTCATGCGCCGTTGTCTTGAAGTAAAAAACAGTCTGGTCACGCTTGAATCAGAGCTGGAATTTACAAAAAGCTACCTTGAGCTCCAATCTGCAAGGTTCGGCGACAAGGTATCCTACACCATTGAAAACGAAGTTGATCCGCAGTATAAGATACTTCCTCTCGTTATACAGCCTATCGTTGAAAATGCTTTTGTTCACGGCATTGAAAGCAGCAAATCCAACGGCGTTATAAAAATTAAAATAGGCTATAAGAAAGACAGCGTTGTTATTGAAGTAATAGACAACGGACAGGGTATCCCCGATGATAAAATGTCCGAGCTGAGGTGGAAGCTGGAGGAAAATGACACCTCTTCCGGCAAGAGCATCGGTCTTACCAACGTTAACAAGCGTATAAAAATGTATCACGGGGAAAGCTACGGGCTGACCTTTTCCAGCGAAACGGGCAAAGGCACAAGAGTGCGCATAACTCTGCCTAAAGACGTAGACGGTGAAGATACCGCCGTAAAAGAGCTTGCCGAAAAGGAAAGCGTTAACAATTAAGACGGAAAGGAAGATAATATGCTTAAAGTTATTCTTATAGATGATGAGCCTAACGTCCGCCAGGGAATAAAAATGATGATACCCTGGGAAGAGCTTGACCTTTGCGTTGTGGCAGAGGGAGAAGACGGCGACGATGGGCTCAACAAGATACTTATAAACGACCCGGATATTATTATTGCAGACGTAAAAATGCCCGGAATGACGGGTATTCAGATGATAGAAGCTGCACAGAAAAGCGGTTTCGGCGGAAAAGCTGTTATCCTTTCCGGCTACTCCGATTTTACATATGCAAAAGAGGCTATGGCGCTGGGTGTAAAGCAGTTCATACTTAAGCCTGTTGACGAGGACGAGCTTATCAGCTGCCTAAAAAACCTGCACGACGAGATAATTGCAGAGCAGGACAGCACCATAAAGCTCCAGAAGGGCAGCGAGTACATAAGCGAACAGTTCATAAGAAGCCTGCTCCTCGGCGATGCAGACAAAAACAGCAATGAATTTGCCGCATACAACACCTTCGACAAATTCTGCGTTGCGCTCATAAGCTCCGTTTCCGACAATTTCAGCAGCGGCAAAGCTGTTCTGCTTGACATGGTGCGAAAGCAGCTTTCGGAATTTGAAAACACCGATGTTATATCAATAGACCTGAGCGGTATGCTTGCGGCGGTATTCAAGGGCAGGAACGACGGCGAAGTACGGGAATGTCTGAATAAAATAAGCCTTTCATACCATGGCAGAGTTTTTATAACCATAGGTGACTCCGTTTCAAGTGCAGAGGGCATTGCAGCCTCCTACCGCTCCGCAGACGGGCTGTACAGCAACAGATTTCTGTATCTGCACTATGGGGTCATATCTTCATCTGACGTTAAGGAACGCAGCACGGAGCCTGCTGTTCCCTTAGACAGCTTCGGCAAGCAGATATTCACCTTTATGGAGATAAACGACTCCGCACGTATAGAAAGCTGTCTTGCGGAGCTTCAGAATTCGCTCTGCCGCAGCTCCTACACTCCCGAAAAGATAAAAGTTATCTGCATAACGACTGTGCTAAACATAAAATCGCTTATTGTAAAAAGCGTAGGTGAAAAAAAAGCAGAGCAGTTCCGTGACGAAACGATGATAGGTCAGATAGGCACACTTAACAGCCTGCACGAGATAATCGAGCTGATGAAAAAGGAGTTCACAGCAGTTTCGGACACCCTTTACGGCAAGACCACAAAAAGCACAATGGAGCGTGTTGTACAGTACATTCACGCCAATTACAATCAGGAGCTCAGGCTTGAAATGCTTGCTAATATTTTCGGCTACAACAGCGCATATCTCGGCAAGGTGTTCCACCAGTATATGGGCGACAACTTCAACAACTACCTTGACCGCATAAGAATAACGGAAGCCAAGCGGCTTCTTGCTATGGACGAATATAAGGTATACGAAGTGGCGGAAAAGGTGGGATATACCAATATCAATTATTTCCATAATAAGTTCAAGAAGTATGTGGGAGTAAGTCCGCTCAACTATAAAAAATCCTGCAAGGGTGAAAGTGCGGCAGAAGATGACGACAGCACGGAGGACGAGCAGGAATAAAAAATAACAGACCCGACAGCAAAACCACTTCGCTGTCGGGTCTGATCTATTATCAGTTTCCGACTTCAATGCTTATCTCATTAAACTTATCAAGAATATCATCTATTCCCTTTTTCGCTTTCTCTTCTCCAGAGAAATCCATAACGGCGTGACCCGAGTGCATCATTACAAGTCTGTTTCCGTACTCTACGGCAAATCTCAGGTTATGCGTTACCATCAAGGTCGTAAGCTGCTTTTCCTTAACTATCTTATCCGTTATCTCCATAAGCGTTTCGGAGGATTTCGGGTCAAGGGCGGCGGTATGCTCGTCAAGGACAAGGAGCTTTATATCCGTCATTGTTGCGATTATCAGGGCAAGCGCCTGTCTTTGTCCTCCGCTCAATGCGCCGACCTTTACGCCCATTCTGTTTTCGAGTCCCATTCCGCACTGCTCCAGCAGGGTCTTGTAATAGTCGATACGCTTTTTATTTATTACGGGTCCAAGTCCGAAGGGCTTGTTCTTATTGTCGGAAAGCGCCATATTTTCAAGTATGGTAAGGCTGCCGCAGGTACCCATTTTAGGGTCCTGAAGAACACGTCCGATAAACTTCGCTCTTTTATACTCGCTCATGCCCGTAATATCCGTTCCGTCAAAAATTACGGAGCCGACGTCGGGTGTCATTGTTCCGCAGGCAAGGTTAAGCAAGGTGGTCTTGCCGCTTCCATTGGAGCCTACCACCGAAACAAAGTCGTTTTTATTAACGTGAAATGTGAAGCCGCTGAAAAGGTTGTTTTCGTCCACAGTTCCGGCGTTGAAGGTCTTGGTTATATTATTTAGTTCTAACATTTGCAGCCCTCCTTTTTCCGTTTCCGAAGCTGTTGCTGAAAACAAGCGCAAGCGTGAAGATCATTGCCATAAGCAGCTTTAAATATTCCGTAGGAAGTCCAAGTGCAAGTGCAACGGACAGGCAGCCCTTATAAAGCACGGAACCGAGAATTACCATTGTTGTGGCTTTCATAAAGGATACCTTCTTGAACACGCTTAGACCTATAATTACCGAAGCAAGTCCCAGAACTACCATTCCAACGCCCATCTGCTGGTCGGCGGAGCCTTTGGACTGTGCAATTACGCTTCCAGAAAGAGCTGCAAAGCCGTTTCCTATGGCAAGACCCAGAATTTTTGAAACTCCGCTGGGCTGTCCGAGCATTGTTACAAAGCGTTCATTGTCGCCTGTTGCTCTGAGAAGAAGTCCCGACTTGGTTTTAAGGTAAAGGTCAAGCAGTATCTTGCAGACAACAACAATGACAAGGGAAACTATTGTTGTTCTCAGGTAATATCCGCCTATGCTTTCGGGAATAAGGGCACTGAAAGCGGTGTTGAATATGGTACCCTTGTTGAAAAAGGTCGCAATAGCCTTTCCGCCCGTGCCGCCGTAAAGAAGCACAAGGTTTACCGACAGGCAGGCTGTGTAAATAAGTATTCCGCAGAGCAGAGGACGTATTTTCAGCTTAACGTGCAGCAGACCCGTTACCGTTCCTGCCGCCATACCCGAAGCAAACGCTATCAAAAGGCACAGCCACGGATTTACCCCGTTCATAATAAGGATACCCGTCAGTATTGCGCCCATAGGAAACGTTCCGTCTACCGAAAGGTCGGGGAAATCAAGAATACTGTAAGTGATATAAAGACCCAGCGCAAGAATTGCGTACATAAGACCCTCTTCAAGGGTAACTATACATATATTGAGCAATACACCCATATTATACCTCCGATTTTTTCAATGTGGAATTTGGAAAGTTGAAAGTGAAATTTCATATTGCTTGTTAAATTAAACACAGCATATTTATACTGCACTTAATTTAACAAGCAATTGCACAGGGCAGCGAAATTGCCGCCCAATGCAAAAGCGTTTGTTAAATTATTCGGCAGCTTCTTCTGTTGCTGTTGTTACCTTTTCGGCGTTTTCATAGCCTGCGGGAAGCTCGATGCCGAACTGTGCCATAACGTCTGTATTTACTACGGGAGTACCCTCGGAAATCGTGCCTACTGCCATTGTGGAGGGGTCTGTACCCTTGAGCACTTCTACGCCCATTTCTGCAGTCTTTTTGCCAAGTGTGATGTAATCAATGCTTATGGAAGCGATGCAGCCGTTGTTTACCTGTTCGATCTCGGAGCCGTAAACGGGAACGCCTGCTGCGTTAGCCTTTTCAAGAAGAACGGAAAGGTTGCTTACAACGTTGTTATCGGTGAAGTTGTTGATGCAGTCTACCTTGGAAGCAAGTGTTGCTGCAGCCTGAGGAATGTCCGCAGCGCCCTGAACGCCCTGTGATTCGATCTTGATTCCTGCTGCGGAAGCAAGCTCTTCAAGAGTTGCAAGCTGTGAAACGGAGTTTGCTTCGGAGGTCGTATAAAGGACGCCGATAGTCTTTACATCGGGCTGCATAGCCTGAATAAGAGCAAGCTGTGCGTCAAGGTCAAGAACGTCGGATGTACCTGTGCAGTTCTTGGAACCCTTATCCATGCTTTCAACAAGACCTGCCGCAACGGGGTCGGAAACTGCGCAGAAGATAACAGGGGTCTGGGAATTCTGTGTTGCGGCGTAAGCGGAAACAGCCGCAGGAGTAGCTATTGCAAAAATAAGGTCGTAATTCTTGGACGCCATATTCTTTGCGATAGTGTCGCAGGTAGCGGAATCAAAGTTGCCGTCCTGACGGTCGATAGTGATCTTGTCGGCAAATTCGCTTGCCTTAAGTCCTTCCTCAATGCCTGCATAGCAGTTGTCAAGGGAGGGGTGGCTTCCGAACTGGATAACGCCGATAGTGTAGCTGTCCTTATCGGCAGAAGCACTGCCGGAGGAGCTGTTGTCTGCTGTTGTATTTGAACAGCCTGCGCACACAAGTGCCATTGCGGCTGTCAGAACGGCAGCCATGATTTTTTTCATTTTCATACCTAAACTCTCCTTAAAAACAATATATTTCAAACGGTATAAGCCGTAAGAAAGCAAAATAAAAAAGTCCTGTCCCAAAAATCATGGGACAAGACTATATCCTGCGGTACCACCCATATTCGCCCTAAAAAGGCGCTCTCGGCGAATACATATCAAGCAATATGTATATCCATGCTGTAACGTGCACAAACGTCGCTCCTACTGAAGCCGAAGCCCTTTCGGTTAGCCCTCACGGGTCCATTCAATAAGGTGTGCGCACCGCCCTTTCACCGTTAGGCGGCTCTCTGGAGCGCATTGACCGAACCTACTAATCCCGTTCATCGGTTTATAAAAGCATATTAGCACATAAAATCCGATTTGTCAAGGGCTTTTGATGTTTTTTTCACATATATCCTGCCAACTGCAGTCGCCGCACACGCTTCCAAGCTTTCCTGCGGCAATTATCTTTTCATACACCGTTCCTGCAAAATCGCTCCAGCGAATCTTATTTCCGGCTTCAAATCCGCACAGTTCAAGCACAGCCTTGTCGTATTTGTCCGTCTTGCCGGAAGAATCGCAGATGCCCTCCTTGTTGTGGGGACAGCAGCGGCAGATGTCGTCCGCTCCGTCAGCAAGGGTTATTTCGGGGTCGTCCTTTTTCATAACGCCGATAATTTCTGTCATATTTTCGGTAAATTTCCTGCTGTAGCCCTTACCCTCAAAAAAAGCGGTACAAAGTCCGTGGTGGGGACGTATCTTAAAGCTTGACATATTTTCCAAGCCTTTTTGTAAGCAAAATTGCACAGGCGATCTTTACTGCATCGGGGATAATGAACGGGAAAACGCACCAGCCGAGAGCAGTGGTCAGACCTATTGCACCTGTGTTCTTTGCATAAACGAACATAAACCACGCAGTTCCGAAAGCGTAGCAGACAAGAAGTCCCACAGCCATTGCTATTATCATAACAGGCAGCTTATCACCGAAAGCCTTGGTGATCATCCAATAAGCTATTGCGGAAAGCAGGAATCCGAGTATGTAACCTCCCGTAGAGCCGAACAGAACGCCTACGCCTCCCGAAAAGCCTGCAAAAACGGGAACGCCTACTGCACCGAGTATGATATACACCAGAACGGCAAATGTACCTCTTTTTCCTCCAAGAAGTCCAACAGCACAGAATATGCCGAAGGTCTGGAGTGTGAACGGTACCGTTGTGGGTATAGATATCCACGAACAAACTGCGATTATTACCGCCATAAGTGCTGTAAAGGCAAGCTCCTTTGCAGTAAAAAAGCTCTTTTTTACTTCGGGAGAAGCTATCTCCCCTGTTGTTTCAACATTGTTTTGCATAAAAAATCCTCTTCCTTTCCTTTGATGCAGACATTAATCCGACTTAATCATGATCCGTACAAATTATAACACCATTTTTTAGCATTGTCAACCCTAAAAGACATTTTGGTCTACAATCTAAACATATTTAACCTTTGCTATACAAACTCTTAAAATTGTCCCTTGAAAAAATAAAGAAGATGTGCTATTATATTTCTCATAAAGACGGCGTTTTGCCGCTTCATTAAAGAAAGGACGACTTACAATATGAAAGAAATACTGAAAAAACGCAAAACCTCGGTCATTCTCGCTTCAATAATAACCATTGCTCTTGGAGTAGTCCTTATTGCCAAGCCTGTGGGAGCAACGGTGATGATATGCAGGATAGCAGGATTCCTGCTGCTGATGAGCGGTCTGTTCGTAACCGGCTCTTATTTCCTTAATATGTCGGAACATATAGGCGGAGCAACGCTGATAACGGGTCTGATACAGCTTGCCCTTGGTCTGTGGGTCACTCTCCGCTCGGAAAATTTCGTACAATTTCTGACGGTCGTTATAGGATTTGTGGTGCTTGTTCACAGCTTCGGATTTTTCCAGAATGCCTTTGAGCTTAAACGTCTGAGATACAGCTTCTGGTGGATACTGCTTATCATAGCCGTGATAACGCTTATATTCGGAATAATCACAGTAGCTGCGCCCTTCGGAACGGTTGCCGTAACTATGACTTTGGCAGGAATAAGCCTTGTTTTTGACGGAATATCCTCCGCTGTAGCCGTATGGAAGGTGGACAAGTTTGTACGCAGCGTCCGTGAAGCCGCAAAGGGAAATGTTATTGAAACAAACGGTGAGGATATAAGCGGAAAATAACTGAATAGGCATAAAAAAAACCGCCCTTGGGAAATTTCTTCCAAGGGCGGTTTTATACTAATAACCATTTGTTCTATGGATAAAGACGGTGGATAGAATACGACCAATCAAGGAAAACGACCGCAGGCAGGCTGCCGCCTGTTAAGGGAGTTTGACGCAGAGTGGGCGTATTATAGCCGCCGTATTTTATCCATAGGTTAAATGGTTATTAGTATTATTACTTCTTTATAAAATTGTACCAGTAAGCCGGCATTGCAACGACCCCTATGCAGACTATCATATATCCCCAGCCGATTTTTTTATCGTAGGTAATGTACAGATTTTTCCGGTTGTACACAAGATATGTAATAACTGCCGCAACGTAAAACAGAACCGCTACGGCAAGAATTATCAGTCCTGCGTTATAAAGCCCTGCCATGCTGTCCGGAAGCGCATCGTACCCGTATTTTTCAAGCTCGGAATATACAATTTTATTTACCGTCAGCCCTGCAATAAACAAAACCGCAGGCAGCACCGACAGTATCCCCATTATTATCTTTTTCACAAGCTCCCCCGTCTGTCACTGATCAAAATTTAAGCTTTCCGTAAAGAACAACGGTCTTTCTCCGCTGTCATAAATCTTCTCCGATGAAAGCAGCCTCATTGTACCGTCGCTGTTGTCGGAAAGGGTGTATTTTACGGTAAACGCCTTGGAAAGGAATATCGTATCGGCATACCAGTCAATGACAACCGTATGCACACCGTTATCCTCATCATACTGCTCGCTTTCCAGCGTTGCGTAGCCCCAGCTGTACTTTAAAATGTTGTTTTTAAGTGTATCATCTCCGGCGTTGTAAAGAGTAATACCGGTAAAGTCCAGTTCGGTTATTCCCAGCAGCTTTTCTGCGCTGTCCTTAAGCCACTCTGCGGAATAGCTCATGCCGTTGTCTGACGGGTCGCCGCTGCTGTCAAAATAGTTGCAGAATTCAAGGAGATTGCATACAAGCCTTTCCTTTTCTATCTTATTATCCACAGCCTCACGGTCGGGAACCATATCATCGCCGCATATCCAATCGAAAGCTGAAGTATAGGCATAGCACATTTTTACTGCACTGCTTACCTCCAGACTGTCAGCGCTGTCGGCAAGGATAGTTTTTTTCTCTGCCCCCTCAGGTGCAAAATAGGAGAAATAGGACTTGTCCGTATCGGAAACATCAAGGAACCAAACACTCTCCCCTACGGGAAACAGCTCGCTTGAACTTTCCGAAATATTCATTTTGATCTTAAACGTGTAAATTTTATCGTTATCCTGAAAATTTCCGCTGTTTTCATAATCGGAGAAGTCAATAATCTCCCAATCGGTAAGACATACCCCGTCCAGAAAACTGTAAGCGCTTAAAGAACGTGCTCCGCCATACTGCACAAGCACATCGTGATCATGATAAAGAAAACCGTCCATAAACTCGGAAACAATAGTCTCCGCCTGTCTGAACCGCTCGGACGTTCCCCCGTTTTCCTTATCCTTGTTTTCCGAAATATCCACCGAAGCAGAATTATTGTCTGAAACATTATATGCGGCTGAACCAGTATTTTCGGCAGAAAGCCCGTCGGTGGGAACACAGCCCGTACCCATAAATCCGAAGGCAACAACAGCACCAAGCACCGCACCTGCCCTTGCAGACATTAAATCACCTCATGGAAAAAATTAGTATAAAACCGTATGACTTTTTCAATGTGATTTTATTATATCACAGTTATCGCAAATAGTCAATTTAAAACGGCGTTTTATTCAATTTTCACCAAATTTTCAAAAAAACAAAAAAGCTGCCCGTTTTTTTCACGGACAGCCTGAAATTTTAGTTTCCGGCGGTTTCTTCATTGTCACCGTCTTCATAGTTTGTCAGACCGTAGGAAAGGGTCATGATACTGTCGCCGAGATGAACGTTCTCAACGATAATATCCTTATGGGAGACCTTCAGGTCGTAATGGCTGAAATTCCAGAACGCTTTTATTCCCAGCGCTATCAGCTTATCCGCAAGCTCCTGAGCTGCAGCTTTCGGAATACAAAGTATGGCGATCTCCGGCTGCTCACTTTTGAAAAACTCCTCCATACGGCTTATGGGCATAACGTTCAGTTCGGAGACCTTCTCGTTTTCCTTACGCAGGTCGCTGTCGAAAATACCGATAAGGTTCCAGCCGTATTCCTTGAAATTCATATGGCTTGCAATGGCTTTGCCAAGATTTCCTGCGCCGAAAAGGACAGCTCTGTAGCCGCAGTCTATACCGAGTATCTTGCCTATTTCCTCTCTCAGCTCAACAAGGTTGTAGCCATAGCCCTGCTGACCGAAACCGCCAAAGCAGTTGAGATCCTGCCTTATCTGAGAAGCCGTCAGCGACATTCTCTCCGCAAGCTCTCCCGACGAGCTTCTCACTATTCCCTGTTTGACAAGCTCACCTATAAACCTGTAATATCTTGGCAGACGCTTTATTACAGACGCCGAAATTTCAGATTTTTTTGACTTAGGCATTTACACTTTTCTCCCTGATTTAACGTGATTACATAAGCTTGGCAAGACGCTCGTTTATAGCCTTGAGGAATTCCTCGGAATCCACCTTTTTCTTATTTTGAATGGAGGAAAGAGCTTCAAGGTCGCCTGTCATAACTCCTTCTTCGATAGTCTGGATAGTAGCCTTTTCAAGATTGTCAGCATACTTTACAAGAGCGTCGTTCTTGTCCAGCTCGCCTCTCTTGCGGAGCGCTCCCGACCATGCGAAGATAGTTGCAACGCTGTTTGTGGAGGTCTTTTCGCCCTTGAGATACTTGTAATAATGGCGCTGAACGGTGCCGTGAGCAGCTTCGTACTCGTAAACTCCGTCGGGAGAAACGAGAACGGAGGTCATCATTGCAAGGCTTCCGTAAGCAGTTGCGACCATATCGGACATAACGTCACCGTCATAGTTCTTGCAGGCCCAGATATATCCGCCGTTAGAACGGATAACTCTTGCAACTGCGTCGTCGATAAGAGTATAGAAATATTCTATGCCAAGCTCTTCAAACTTAGCCTTGTATTCATTTTCGTAAATTTCAGCAAAAATATCCTTGAAGCGGTGGTCGTACTTTTTGGAAATGGTGTCCTTTGTAGCGAACCACAGATCCTGCTTTGTGTCAACGGCAAAGTTGAAGCAAGCTCTTGCAAAGCTGGAAATGGACTTGTCGGTGTTGTGAAGTCCCTGGATAATGCCGTCCGTGCCCTTGAAATCGTGGATAAGGGCTCTTTCCTCGCTGCCGTCCTTCTTTGTAACAACAAGCTCAGCCTTAGAGCCTTCTTCAACACGAAGCTCGGTGTTCTTGTAAACATCACCGTAAGCGTGACGGGCAATTGTGATAGGCTTAGTCCATGTGGGGATATAAGGAGTGATTCCGTTGACGATAATAGGAGTACGGAAAACTGTACCGTCAAGGATAGCTCTGATAGTGCCGTTAGGGGATTTCCACATTTCCTTCAGATTGTACTCTGTCATACGGGCAGCATTAGGAGTAATGGTTGCACACTTTACAGCCACGCCGTACTTCTTTGTAGCCTCTGCAGAATCAATTGTGACCTGATCGTTGGTCTCGTTTCTGTGTTCAAGACCGAGATCGTAATATTCCGTGTTCAGGTCAACATAGGGCAGAATGAGAATGTCCTTAATCCACTTCCAGATAACTCTGGTCATTTCATCTCCGTCCATTTCAACGAGTGGGGTAGTCATTTTGATCTTTTCCATAAAAAATCCTCCTTAATGCGGAATATACGCCGCAATTGTTTACAGTATATTAAATTTAAGTATGCCCAATATCAGCATATGAAGCGGATAGAAAACGTAGAAAAACCATTTGTTGAACCTTCCGCCTCTGCCCTTTTCTCCGCTGTAAAAATAAAGGGGTACAAGAGCAAGAAGAACGCTGAACTGGAACAGATATTCCGTGACCGCTTGATTCATCATAACATCGAAAATCAGAAATATCATTACTATGCTTGAAACCGCAAAAGCGATCGCCTGCTTTTTTAAATCTCCTCTAAAACGGTCAAATAGCAATATCCACACCACTGCAAAAACAGGCCAGTCACCGATAATTGATATGGCGCACAGCATAAATACCATAAACCCTCTGATAAGAGGCGGTATTTTTTCGTTATGTACAATGATAAGCGCCCAAAGCCCCAGGAAAAAGGTGTATATGACCCCCTGCATCGGCAAGACCCAGGGTTTTCCGTCAGTAATTCCGAAAGGCAGCTGCCCTGTTTCCATATAAACAAAGGGTATCCATGAAAGCAGCGCAAAAATACCAAGCCTGAGCATATATTTTTTTACGTTGCTTGTGTAATGATAGCCCTCGGCGATAAAATAGCACATTATTGGAGCGGTCATTCTGCCGATTATGTGCATTGTCTGTCCGAGAACGGAATATGTGTCAACAAAGCACCACGCAATATGGTCTATAAGCATTGCTGCAGCCGCAATATACTTGATAACGTCCGAACCAAGCTTTTTGCCGCCTACGGGAGCAGCTAAAGACGTACTGTTTTCGCCCATTGACCGACCTCATTTCTTAGCTGTTTCTATCATAAGGGCAACGCCCGTACCGACGATCGTTCCCCCTAAAACAAAGGGGATAACCATACCCTGCCATTCACCTAATATCAAGCCGGAAATGCCGCCGAGGACAACGCCGAGAACAATATTTTTTATGCGGCTGTCATGAGCGGAGCTTTTTTCATCCGCCCATTTCTTGCAGTTAAGGAGCCTTTCTCCGTCATCCCCCGTTTCCGGGTCATAGGAGTAATCAAGCAGCATTTCACAGGGAAAATCCTTGCAAAGTCCGCAGTGCTCAAGCCCTTTTTCTTCACAGCACGCTTTTATCTCGCATTTTTCTCCCCAGTAACCGTCCGTCATTTCAAGACAGCCCGAGCAGCCATACTCTTCTTTAAGGCTACACTTGCCGCAGTCAAGACCGCATTTAGAGCAGCACATTTTTATTTAAGGCTTTCTCTTGTATAATCGAGAAGTCCGCCTGCAAGGATAATATCCTTTGTTCTGCCTGTAAGTTCGCAGAGAACAGGTATCTCCTCACCTGTTGTTTTATTCTTTACCGTAAGCTGTGTTTCGCCTGCTTCAACGGACTTTCTTACATTTGCAAGCTCAAGCTCGTCGCCCTGAGAGATCTTGTCATAATCGCTCTCGTTAACAAAGGTAAGGGGCAGGATACCTGCATTGATAAGATTTGAACGGTGGATACGGGCAAAGCTCTTTACAAGCACAGCCTTTACGCCGAGGTGAAGAGGAGCAAGCGCAGCGTGTTCACGGGATGAACCCTGACCGTAGTTTGCGCCGCCGACGATAATGCTCTTGCCAAGTGCCTCCGCTCTTGCAGGGAATTCCTCGTCGCAAACCGTAAAGCAGAACTTGGAGATCGCAGGGATATTTGAACGGAGAGGAAGTATCTTTGCACCTGCAGGCATAATGTGGTCGGTTGTGATATTATCGCCGACTTTAAGAGAGCATTTTGCGTCAATGCTGTCTGCAAGAGGACTTGTCTTGGGGAAAGGCTTTATATTGGGTCCTCTGAGGACTTCAACCTTATCCATATTCTCAGCCGCAGCAGGAGGAACTATCATATTGTCGTTGATAACGAACTCCTCGGGAAGCTTGAATTCGGGCATTTCGCCAAGCTCTCTGGGGTCGGAGAACACGCCGCTTATTGCGGAGTAAGCAGCAACCTCGGGAGATACAAGATAGATCTGACCGTCCTTTGTTCCGGAACGTCCCTCGAAGTTTCTGTTGAAGGTACGGAGTGAGATGCCCTTTGAATTAGGGGACTGACCCATACCGATGCAGGGACCGCAGGCACTTTCAAGTATCCTTGCGCCGGCGTCTATCATAATTGCAAGAGCACCGTTCTGCGCAAGCATATTAAGCACCTGCTTTGAACCGGGAGCGATAGAAAGAGAAACATCGGGGTGTACGGTCTTGCCCTTTAAAATGTGCGCAACCTTCATCATATCCATAAGGGAGCTGTTTGTGCAGGAACCGATGCAGACCTGATCTATCTTCATGCCCTTCAGTTCTTCAGCCGACTTGATGTTGTCGGGAGAATGAGGACAGGCAGCAAGAGGTGCAAGCTCGGAAAGATTTATTTCAATTGTTTCATCGTAAACAGCATCGGGGTCAGCGGAAAGCTCTGTCCATACTTCCTCTCTCTTCTGAGCCTTAAGGAACTGCTTTGTTACCTCATCGGAGGGGAAAATGGAAGTTGTTGCGCCAAGCTCTGCGCCCATGTTTGTGATAGTGGCACGCTCGGGAACGCTGAGAGTTTTAACGCCCTCGCCTGTGTATTCGATAATTTTGCCAACGCCGCCCTTAACGGACATTCTTCTGAGAACTTCAAGGATAACGTCCTTAGCAGCTACCCAAGGGGAAAGCTTGCCCGTCAGCTTAACGTTAACGATCTTCGGATAGGTGATATAATATGCGCCGCCGCCCATTGCAACTGCAACGTCAAGTCCGCCTGCGCCGATAGCTATCATACCGATACCGCCGCCTGTGGGAGTGTGGCTGTCGGAACCGATAAGTGTCTTTCCGGGAACGCCAAAACGTTCAAGATGGACCTGATGGCAGATACCGTTGCCGGGGCGAGAAAAATAGATGCCGTGCTTCTTTGCAACGGAGCCGATAAAACGGTGGTCGTCAGCGTTTTCAAAGCCCGACTGGAGGGTATTGTGGTCTATGTAAGCCACGGAACGCTCTGTTTTTACACGGGGCACTCCCATTGCCTCAAATTCAAGATATGCCATTGTGCCGGTTGCGTCCTGCGTCAGCGTCTGATCGATCTTAATACCGATCTCTTTTCCTTTAACAAACTCCCCATCAACAACGTGAGCTTTAAGAATTTTCTCTGCCAGAGTAAGTCCCATGCCAAACATCCTTTCATTGCGGAAATTTTGCGGAAAATCATTTTACCTATATCCGCATATAATTTTACGTTTTTATTATACCTTTTTTTATTATGCTTGTCAATAAATTATCAAACTTTTTTAATGCAGCGCCAAAACTTTGTATTATTATTGCAAATACCGTGCAATAGTGGTATAATTATATTGTAAATAGTCAAAAATTATACTAAAAATGAATAAGCTAATATAAAATCTTGCAAAACAGCATTTTCAAGGAGGTTTGTTATATGACATACGAAGAACTTTTGAAAGCTGCAGGAAACGCAATGGAACACGCATATTCCCCATATTCCCGTTTCAAAGTCGGGGCAGCTCTGCTCTGTAAGGACGGCAGCGTTTACACGGGCTGCAACATAGAAAATGCAACTTTCGGAGCAACAAACTGCGCAGAACGCACTGCCGTATTCAAGGCTGTATCGGAAGGCCACAGGGATTTTGAATTCATTGCAATAGTATCCTCCGGCGGAGAGCTTACCTTCCCCTGCGGAATATGCCGTCAGGTACTTGCGGAATTTGCTCCCGAAATTAAGATCATTCTTAAAGGCTCCGACAGGGAAACCGCCGTTTTCACCCTTGGCGAGCTGCTTCCACATAGTTTTAAGCTGTAAAGTCAAATACTTTTACATAGTTGAAAACGAGTCGAATTAAGGCATCACCGTAAAATACACCTTGCAGTTTGCACGGTATTTTCTTGAAAAATCATAAAAAAACCGATATTCTCTTGACTAAATGCAAAAAGAGGTATATACTATACTTGTAAACCATCGTAACTTACGGCACAGTAAGGACAGCAATATCCTGCCTCTTGCTTCTTGCCTCTAAATCTCTAATACGGACAGTTCATTTGTACCTTCCTGTCTTTAAATAAAACCGGGACATCGCTTGATAATTCTGTCGGGTATGGTGTCTGCCATATCCGATTTTTTATTTTATGGAGGAAATATGTACACACTTAAAACCGAAGCGGCGTTTGACAGCGCACACTTTCTGCACGGCTACAGCGGAAAATGCTCCAATCTTCACGGTCACAGGTGGAAGATAGAAATTGAAATAAAAAGCGAGAAACTTGTAACGGACGGTCAATGCAGAGGAATGATAGCTGATTTCGGCGATCTTAAAGCCGACTTAAAGGCTCTTGCAGACAGCTTCGACCACGCTTTTATTTATGAGAAAAATTCTCTTAAGCCTGCAACCGTTGAAGCGCTTAAAGCGGAAGATTTTAACCTTATTGAAGTTGATTTCCGTCCAACTGCGGAAAAATTTGCCGAGTATTTCTACCGCCGAATGAAAAGCAAAGGCTACGATGTAAAGCAGCTTACCGTTTATGAAACGCCCAACAACTGCGCTTCATATTCCGAATGAAAGGACGGCATTTATGAGCGAATACAAGGTCGTTGAAAAGTTCATAAGCATTAACGGAGAGGGGGTACTTGCCGGGCAGCTTGCGGTGTTTGTACGCTTTAAGGGCTGCAATCTTAACTGCGGCTACTGCGATACAAAGTGGGCGAACCTGCCCGATGCGCCCTTTGAGCTTATGACGGAAGATGATATTTATGATTATATCAAAGAAACAGGCGTAAAGAATGTTACCCTTACAGGCGGTGAGCCTCTTATGCAAAAGGACATTGACGTTCTTCTGCGCAAACTGGCGGCTGACAGGGCTATTCACGTTGAAATAGAAACAAACGGCAGCGTTCCTCTTGACAGGTTTGCAAGCATTGACAACCGTCCTGCCTTTACACTTGATTACAAGCTGCCCGGGAGCGGTATGGAATCACATATGCTTACGGAAAATTATAAGCTCATCAACAAGCATGACACGGTTAAGTTCGTTATTTCCTCCCGTTCCGACCTTGACAGGGCAAGAGAGATCATCACAGCACACAAACTTGACGAAATTTGTAATGTTTATTTCAGTCCCGTTTTCGGCAGCATTGAGCCATCGGAAATGGTGGAATATATGATAGAAAACAAAATGAACGGAATAAATATGCAGCTTCAGATGCACAAGTTCATCTGGGACCCGAACCAAAAAGGAGTTTAAAGTGAAAAATAATATTGATTACGAAGCTATAAAAGAGCATATCAGGGGCATTTTAACGGCTCTGGGTGACGACCCCGACCGTGAGGGACTGAAAGAGACCCCCGACAGAGTTGCAAGAATGTACGGCGAGGTCTTTGAAGGAATGAGATATTCCAACGCCGAAATTGCGGAGATGTTCAACAAATCGTTTGAGGACGGCTTCTCGGACGGTAATGGCAGCGATATTGTTATCGTAAAGGACATTGAAGCCTTCTCCTACTGCGAGCATCATATGGCGCTTATGTACGATATGAAAATAACCGTTGCGTATATCCCAAAGGGCAGAGTGCTTGGTCTTTCCAAAATTGCCCGTATTGCGGATATGGCGTGCAAGCGGCTGCAATTGCAGGAGCGCATAGGCTCGGACATTGCGGAAATAATGCAGCTTGCAAGCGGTTCAGAGGACGTTGCGGTCTTTATTGAAGCAAACCACAGCTGCATGACCGCAAGAGGTATAAAAAAGCCCTCGGCAAAGACCGTTTCCTCCACTCTCAGAGGACGTTTTGAAACGGACGCCGCTTTGCAGAACAGGCTTTTTATGCAGGTTAGGCAGTAAAAATGCAGACAGAACTTTATATAAGCGAAATAATGCTCCGCCGCCCTCTTGCCAAGGATTCTTACCTTAACAGCGTTCCTGCGGTAAGGTATCTTGCCGAAAAAGGGTCGTTAAGGCTTTCAAAGAACATAACCTTTCTTGTGGGAGAAAACGGAACGGGCAAATCTACTTTAATTGAAGCTATTGCCATTGCCTACGGCTTCAATCCCGAGGGCGGAACAAAGAATTTCTGCTTTGAAACCGCAAGGGCGCACTCCGACTTGTGGGAGCATCTTACAATTGTAAAAAACAGATTTGCAAAAGACGGATTTTTTCTCCGTGCGGAAAGTTTTTTCAACGTTGCAACAAACATTGACGAGCTTGACAAACAGCCCGGTCTGTCCCTTATTGACAGCTACGGCGGAATTTCTCTGCATGAACAATCCCACGGCGAGAGCTTTCTTGCTCTGGTGCAGAACCGCTTTGGCGGAAACGGCGTGTATATCCTTGACGAACCGGAAGCGGCACTTTCGCCAATGCGGTTAATGACCCTTATTGCGGAAATTTCCGCACTTGTGCAGAAGGATTCGCAGTTTATCATTGCCACCCACTCCCCTATTCTTATGGCAATGCCCGATTCGGAAATACTTGAACTAACCAAGGACGGTATAAACAGCGTAAGCTACAAGGAAACCGAGCATTACAGGGTAACAAGGCGGTTCCTTGAAAATCCCGAAAAAATGATACGGCTTCTTACGGGAGAATGAAATATGGTAATACTGATCTGCGGCTGCTCGCACACGGGCAAGACCTTGCTTGCGCAGCGGCTTCTTGAAAAATACAATTACCCCTACCTTTCCATTGACCACCTTAAAATGGGGCTTATCCGCAGCGGTCAGACACCCCTTACTCCCGAGGACGATAAAGAGCTTACGCCCTATCTCTGGAGCATTGTAAAGGAAATGGTGAAAACTGCGATCGAGAATGAACAGAATCTTATTGTGGAAGGCTGCTACATTCCCTTTGACTGGCAAAAAGATCTTGATGAAAGCTATCTGCGGCAAATAAAGTACCGCTGTCTGATAATGACGGAAAGGTATATCAGAGAGCATTTTGCGGATATTAAGGGTCACGCAGATGCTATTGAGAAGCGGCTTGATGATGGTTGGCTCAACCCGGAAGCGCTTATTGCCGAAAACGCCGAAAATCTGGAAATGTGCAGAAAATACGGCTGTGAATACATACTTATCGATGATAAATATGAAATTGGAGGAATTTTATGAAAGCACTTGTTTTATTCAGCGGCGGAGTTGACAGCACCACCTGCCTTGCCCTTGCCATTGACAGATACGGAAAGGAAAATGTTGTTGCGCTGTCCGTTTCATACGGTCAGAAGCACACAAAGGAAGTTGAAGCCGCAGACAAAATTGCCGCTTATTACGGGGTGGAATTCATCAAGCTGGATCTCTCGGAAATGTTCAAGTTTTCCGATTGTTCCCTTTTACAGCATTCGGACAAGGAAGTTCCCCACGAAAGCTATGCGGAGCAGATAAAAAAGACGGACGGTTCCCCCGTTTCCACTTATGTTCCCTTCAGAAACGGTCTTTTTATCGCTTCTTCGGCAAGCATTGCCTTATCCAAGGGCTGCGGAGTGATACTTTACGGCGCACACGCAGACGACGCCGCAGGCAACGCTTATCCCGACTGCTCCGAAGTATTCAACAACGCTATGAACACAGCTGTCTGGGAAGGCAGCGGACATCAGGTAAAGATCGAAGCGCCATTTGTTGGAATGAACAAGGCAGGCGTTGTGAAAACAGGACTTGCCCTCGGCGTTCCCTATGAGCTTACCTGGAGCTGCTACGAGGGCCACGACAAGCCCTGCGGAGTGTGCGGTACCTGCATTGACCGCAAGGCGGCGTTTGAGGCTAACGGGGTCACAGACCCGATTCTTAAATAAAAGTTAAAAGTTGAAAGTGGAAAGTGAAATTTAAAATATTTCGCCGCAGGCGGCACCATAATTTCACTTCAACTTTCCAAATTCCACTTTTAGAAAAGGAGTAAATAAATATGACAGGCAGAAATAAAGAAGAAACCGAGGGCATCACGCTGTTGGGCAATCAGAAAACCAAGTACCCTACCGATTACGACCCCGGTGTGCTTGAAACCTTTATCAACAAGCATCAGGGTAACGACTATTTCGTAAAATTTAACTGTCCCGAATTCACAAGTCTTTGCCCCATTACGGGTCAGCCCGACTTTGCGACAATTTACATTTCCTACGTTCCTTCGGTAAAAATGGTGGAGAGCAAATCGCTGAAACTCTATCTTTACAGCTTCCGCAACCACGGCGATTTCCACGAGGACTGCATGAACATCATTATGAAGGACCTTATCAAGCTTATGGATCCCAAATATATCGAGGTCTGGGGCAAATTCACTCCCCGTGGGGGCATTTCCATTGACCCTTACTGCAATTACGGCAAAAAAGGCACTATCTGGGAACAGGTTGCAGTCGACAGGCTCACACACCACGACCTTTATCCCGAAAAAGTTGATAACAGATGATTGGATAAACAAAAAATAAATGAAAAAGTGGAATTACGGTATCGGTTTATGACAATATCGTAATTCCACTTTATTTTTAGGAATGTATCAGCTTATGTATATCGTCCGCATATCTTGCGCAGTCACGGAAAAACTGTGTGTTCAGCGAAGAGGACGAGCTGCGGATATAGCCGATTATCATATAGGGCGAATCGGCATAAACTATGGCTGCATCGCCAAGGGTATAGAAATCGTCCTGCGGCAGATAGCCATACTTTTCGCAGACGGTGTACTCCGTAAGCTCGTCCGCAAAAAGGTCGTGGTGTTCGGAATTTGCAAGGTATTCCTTCATTAAGCCACCGTTTTCGTGCTGTTCGTTAAAGAAATAAATATCCTTGAAGTATACTGCGGTCTGTCTTGGTGTCAGCTTGAACCAGTAGTTTTCGTCGGTCATTCTTTGTGGAACGCCAAGCGCTTCCGCAAGCTGATTGAAGCAATCATATCCCACATAGTTATAAAGCATTTTGTACGCCGTATTGTCGCTCTTTTCAATTGTGGCGCTGGCAAGCTCCCTTACGCTGAACATTGTTCCCACAGGCTGACCGCCCACAAGCTCATAGGTGGAATTAAGCATTTCCTCCGTCATTTCAAACTCTTTGCCAAGGTCGCTTTCATAGCCGAGAACGGAACGGACATAGGGCGCTTTGATGATACTTGCCGCAGAAAAGGCTTCGTCTGCATTGTACTCCGCCCACGCTCCGCTTTCAAGGTCAACATAAATAAAGCCTGCATCGCCGTACCGCTTGATAAGAACGCTGTAAAGTGCATCAAGTGCTTCGCTCATACCCTCGGCGCTTTTGTCAATTCCCGATGTGATAAGGGTGGAAGCCTCACCTGCGGCGGCAGTTTCAAAGTCAAAGGACGGGCTGTCCACAAAAAGTCCCGTTTCACGCTCAGGCTCGGTAACGGCAGCTTCGGTCACAGCTTCGGCTGTTTCCTCGGGAGCAGCAGTTTCCTCAGGTTTTTTTCCTGCACTCACGGTCACGTTAACAACGGTATTGCCCGGCTCATAAAGCTCGTTTTCGGCAATGCTTTGGGAAAGTATAATTCCTTTTCCATAATCGGAATACACTTCTTCAATATTAAGGGTAAAAAACCTGCTGTAGCAGCCCTCAACATCGGACACCGTATAGCCCACAATAGCAGGCATTGCTTCGGAAGTCTGCTTTTCTTCCTTTTTATCGTACAAAACAAGAAAATAAAACACTAAAATTGCGGAAGCTATAAGTGAAATTACAATTATCAGTATGCTGACAAGCCGTTCAATATCGTTCTTTCTTGAGTTGTCCATGTTGTGACACTCCTCCCTACTCTACAGCCTTTAAGGATTCCGCCATATTTATCTTTTTAAGTCTGAAATAAAGCAGTATGTTTACAATTACCGCAAACAAAACGGTTATTCCCCCTGCCGCCCAGAAGCAGTAAGCAGGTATATCGGGAGCAAACATTACAATATCCACCTCGCAGGCACGGATAACGAACTTTTCAAAGAAGATGCCGGCAACAAGTCCCACCGCCGTTCCCATAAGTGCCGAGATAGTGTTTTCCCTGTAAATGTAGGACGCCACCTCGCCGTCAAAAAAGCCCAGCACCTTAATTGTTGCAAGCTCGTGCATACGCTCGTTGACGTTTATGTTGGTAAGATTGAACATTACAACAAACGCCAGCGCTCCGGCAAAAATTATTATGACAACTACTATAACGGAAAGGCTGCCCACAAGCTCCCTGAACTTATCCGTTCCGCCCGAAGCGTAGGACACCGCAAGAACATCGTCCCTGCTTATAAGCGCCTCGGCAAAGCTGTCCTCCTGTGACGGGTCGCTCATATTGATGTACATAATGTTATCATCGGCAGGAGTATCAAAACCTGCTCCGTTATAACATTCCTTTGTCATAAACACATAGTTATAGGTGTAATTTTCCATTATGCCGTCAACTTTAAGCTCATGACCGCTGTTGAAGTAAATGCTTTCGCCCTTTTTTACGTCAAGCAGACGGGCAAGCTTTTCATTTATCACAACTCCGCTGTCGGAAAGCTCCAGCTTTTCCTTTGAAGCGCGGTCGTGCATATCTATAAACTTTGAAAGCTCTTCGCCGTCATTGACAGCGACCAGATATATCTCTGCGCTTTCTGTCTTGCTGTAAACGTCCGCCGACCTCTGCACAGCAAACAGCATATCCTCCGCAACACCCGTATTCTCAGCCGTGCGGCGTATTTCGTCATAGTCAGCCTTGTCTTCGTCAACGGCAACTATAGCGTCATAAACGAATATATCCTCATACTGTCTGTCGACAATGCTCACAATAGAATGCCTTAACCCGAAAGCCGTAAGAAGCAGTGCAGTACAGCCGCCAACGCCAATAATTGTCATAACAACTCTGCTTTTGTATCTGAAAAGGTTGCGGAAAGTAACTTTATATGTAAATTTCAGCCGTTTCCAAATGAATGTTACCTTTTCAAGCAGTATTCTCTTGCCGTTTTTGGGAGGCTTTGCTCTCATAAGCTGCGCAGGACGGGAGAAAAGCTCCCTGCGGCAGGCGTAAAGTGAAGAAAGTCCCGTACAAAGGCAGGAAACCACTATACAGCCGAGGGCATAATCCCACTTGAAGGGTGTTTCAATGCTGTCAAAGGCATACATTGAATTGTAGCACTTGAAAATTATCACGGGGAACAGCCTGAACCCCACCACAAGTCCGAAAAGCGCTCCCGGAATGCTTGAAGCCGCCGCATAAAGAACGTACTGGAACATAATGCTGAAATTGCTGTAGCCCAGTGCTTTCAGCGTGCCTATCTGAGTTCTCTGCTCCTCAACCATTCTTGTCATAGTCGTCCAGCAAACAAGCACCGATACCATAATAAAGAACACGGGGAATACCTTTGCAATGGCGTCCACCTTGTCACAGTCGTCACCGTAATTTGAATAGCCGGGGCAGCTGCCGTCACGGCTCAGGACATACCATTGTGCGTCTTCCGTCCTGTCGGCAACCTCCTTTTCCGCTTCGGCAATATCCTCCAGCGCTTCGGCTATCTCGTTTTCGCCGTCCTCAATTTCCGCATATCCGTCATCAAGCTCGGAACGTGCTTCTGCAAGGCTGTCCTCAATTTTGGCAACGCTCTCTTCAATGCCGGAAATATACTGCTCTATTCCCTGTCTGCAAGCCGCTTTTGTACCGTTATCATAAGCCGCAGGTATGGTCATATAGCCTGTTAAAAGCTGCTCCAGAGTTTCGTCTGCGGCAAAGAAATCGCCCTGATTCAGCGTGCTTATCGTATTCGTTACCTCGTCTTCGCTCTTAACAGCGTCCGTTTTGTAATCGGCAAGCACCTGCTCAAGCTGAGCTATAACGCCGTTAAGATTATCCACAGACCTTAAACCGTCATTGTATTCTATTTCGCCATCTGTCAGCTTTTCCTTAGCCTCTTCAATGTCCTTCCGTGCGTCGGACACCTCAGCTTTTGCGTCGTTTATTTCTTCGTAAGCCTCGTCCGTTATCTTACGGACACGCTTTTCTATCTGAGTTTCGCCCAAGGCTTCAAGTGCTTCAATATGGTCGTCAACCAAATCAGTATAAGCATCTGTAAAGGGGTCAAACTTTTCAGCACCGTTTATCCTTACATAAACATCTGTATAAACATCAAGGCAGAAGTTTTCTTCGGGAACAAGCACATAGCCGTTTATTGAACCGTTGCCCACGGAGGTCGTTCCTCTGTCAAATGCTATGTACATAGGCGATCTGACGTGACCCACAACGGTATATTCCGTTCTGTTCAGAGTGTCGGAAATATCCTCCTCCCCTGCGGCTTCAAAGTATATTTTTTCCCCTATTTCCGGAGTTGCGGAGGAATGAAATGTGCAGTCTACAACACATTCCGACGGGTCTTCCGGCAATCTTCCGTCTATAAGCTCGGGAATGTTCATCTCGCTGTCGGGGGAATAGGAATAGACCTTTGCTATCTTGCGGTTAACGGAATCGCCGGTTATATACAGGTCTGCGGAATATCCGCCCTCGGTATAATAATCACCGTTAAGCTCTCTTATGCTGTCCAACTCGTCCTCTTCAAAGCCAAGGGTGGACAAAATGTGTATATCGTTCAGCTTTGAAGCATTGTAATAATCCCATGCGCCCTTTTTCATATCGGGAGCAGCGGATTTTATACCTGCAAAAAATCCCGAGCCTATGGCTATAATCGCAAAAATCGCAAGAAATCTGCTGAACGTCTTTTTTATGCTTCTGAAAGTGCTGCAAACCAATGCTTTCATTATTTTTACGCTTCTCTGCGGAAGCAAACCTCCTTTTTCGGAATTGCAGATGTTACCATTCTATCTCTTCAACAGGCGTGGGATGTTCGTTAAGAACGATACTTGACACCTTGCTGCTTTTTATCGTAATAACTCTGTCCGCCATAGGAGTTATAGCCTGATTGTGGGTAATGACAACAACTGTCATTCCGGTACTTCGGCAGGTGTCCTGCAAAAGCTTAAGGATAGTTTTTCCCGTATTGTAGTCAAGGGCTCCCGTAGGCTCGTCGCAAAGAAGGAGCTTCGGCGACTTGGCAAGGGCTCTTGCAATGGAAACACGCTGCTGTTCACCGCCGGAAAGCTGCGCAGGGAAGTTATCCATTCTTTCCCCAAGGCCTACCTGCTTCAGCACTTCTTCTGCGTCAAGGGCGTTTTTGCATATCTGTGTGGCAAGCTCAACATTTTCCTTTGCCGTAAGATTCTGCACAAGATTGTAAAACTGGAAAACAAAGCCTATATCATATCTTCTGTAAGCCGTTATCTGCTTCGGAGTATATTTTGCAATATCCGAACCGTCAACGATTATCTGTCCTTCGTCGCAGGTGTCCATTCCGCCCAGCATATTAAGAACGGTGGTCTTTCCTGCACCGCTTGCCCCTACTATAACTGCGAATTCCCCTTTTTCAATCGTGAAGCTGACTCCGTCGGAAGCGGAAATGGTTACCTCTCCCATTTTATACCGCTTATATACGTCTTTCATTTCAACAAAACTCATAGTTTGACCTTTCCCGGAAAATTCCGCAAAAACGATGAATCGACAAAAAATTCTTTATAAAACATTATATCACAAAATCCGCCGCATTTAAACAGAAAAATAAAAATTTGTAATATAAAACAAAGGCGGTATACTCAGTGCGGCGCTTCGATATAAAAGTTTAACTAAAACAGACTTTTTATCCGTTTTTTTGCAGTGGAGGTATGTTTTCTCCTGTAGTTTACATAATTACAAAATTATGTTATAATAACGTATAAACTAATAACCGACAAATGGGATTGTGCAAATCTGCACACCAAATATATGTCATAATATGATATAATATATTGAATTATTTTTTATAATTAATTTTATTGTCATATCAAAAAAACGGTCAGCTTGAAACTTTTTCATGATACCGAAAAGGATGGTGATAATTCTTGAAAAATCTGTGCGGAAACTGCTTTGCCGAATTGGACGGCACCATATGTACAAAATGCGGATACCAGAATTCTGCCGATATTCAGGAACCTTACGCTCTGGCGGCGGGCACCGTTCTTAAAGAAAGGTATCTTCTCGGAAAAATTATCGGCAAGGGCGGTTTTGGCATCACCTATCTTGCATATGATACAAAGCTGGATAAAACAGTTGCGGTAAAGGAGTATTTCCCAAGAGGAATGGCAGTCCGCACCGTTGACAATATTGGTGTTGAGATCCTTGCAAGCGAACAGCGGCAGACCTTTTCGGATGGTCTTGATAAATTTTTCAACGAAGCAAAGCTGATCTCCGGCTTTGATGGAACGGCGGATATTATAGAAGTGTTCGATGCTTTTAAGGCAAACGGAACGGCTTACTGCGTAATGGAATTCGTAAACGGCGTTACCCTTAAACAGCACGTTCTCGATAACGGAAAAATATCCGAGGAACAGGCTGTGTATATTTTAAAGAAGATATTGTCTTCGCTTGCCGTTCTTCATAAAAACAGCGTTCTGCACAGGGATATTTCCCCGGAAAATATTATGCTTGATATAAACGGCGGAGTAAAGCTGATAGATTTCGGCTCCGCAAGGCAGCTTTCAACCGAGGGCGAGGACAGTCTTTCGGTAATACTAAAACCCGGCTTTGCACCAATGGAGCAGTATCAGCGCAAGGGCAACCAGGGAGCCTGGACAGACCTTTATGCACTGGGATTGTCTGTTTTTTATGCGCTTACTCTGCAGGTCCCCGAGGACCCTATGACAAGGCTTGACGACGACGGCGCTTTTCTTAAAGGACTTGAAGAAATATCGCCGGGATTAAGGAGCATTATCAAAAAATCGGCGGAAGTAAAGAAGGATAATCGTTATCCAAGCGCCGAAGCTATGCTTGAAGACCTTGAAAAATGCGGCATAGGCGAAAAAGGCGTCAGCGAAATAAAGGTCAAGACCCCCGAAAAAGCGAAGCCCTCTTTTTGGCGGCGGAATAAAAAGAAAATAACCGTCATTGCTGCTTCTCTGGCAGCTGTGGCTATGCTTCTGTTTGCCGTACCATCGGCAAAGGCTTTTCTAGCCGATCATATAAAGCCTGACACCGTAAGGATAGGCGATGAATTCTACCCCATTGACAGCTTGACCCTTGACCTTTCCGATCTTGAGCTTACCAACGCTTCAATTGCCAATCTTAAGCATATGAAAAAGCTGCAGGAGCTTAATCTTAACGATAATTACATAACAGACCTGTCCGTTCTTGAAGGACTTGACAATATGAAAAGCATTCATTTCAACAACAATAACGTTTCGGACATCAGCTTTGCCGCAGGAATGGACGATCTTGAAAAAATATCAGCCGAAAACAGCGGTGTATATGACATATCCCCTCTTAAAGGGAAAACAAAGCTGAAAGAGGTATTTTTCGGCAACACCTACGTTACGGACATTACACCCATTTCCGACAGCAGAGGGCTGCAGAAGGTAGGCTTCAACGAGGCTCAGATAGGCAGCATAGACGCTCTGGACGGAATGACCGAGCTTGAAATGGTATGTCTTTCCGGCTGCGGCATATACAGCGTTGAACCCCTTGCGGAAAGCACGAAGCTGAAATATGTTTATATAGGGCGGAACAACGTTTCCGATCTTTCGCCTCTGAAAAACTGTGAAAGCATATCGGAGCTGTTCGTGGACAACAACCCCATTAAAAATTCTCTCGACACCTTTGCAGGTTTAACCGTAAACGGCTATGTCACCATTGACAGCAACGACGTTACCCCAAATGAGGCATGGGAAGTATTTAACAGCATGAACGGCAAATTCAGTATGGATTATTAAAGGTGGTTTTATGAAAATGATTACCCGTGATTTAGAGCAGATGCTTCGTGAAGAAGAATTCAACGAAAAGCTCATAGCAGAAAACAAAGCGCCCAAGGTCTACACCGTTATTGAAAAATATATGGAAGAAAAAAACATTCAGCGCACGGACATTATCCGTTTCCTTAATCTTGACCGCACCTACGGCTATCAGATACTTAACGGAACAAGAGCTCCGACCCGTGTACACCTTATCAAGATAGGACTTCTCCTTAAGCTTTCTCTGGAGGAAATGCAGCGCTTGCTGAAAATCGGCGGGAAAGAGATACTTTATGCAAGAAATATGACCGATGCAAAGGCAATTTACGCTATTGAACATAATCTCGGATATGAAGAAGCCTGCGAATTTATCTGGGAAGAAAAATAAGCTGCGGACATCATAGTGTGCAGTTTTGCTAACCAAAATACGGGAGAATTATGTTATAATAAGCAGCAATAAGGGGAAATCCTTAAATTTATCGGTTCTTCTTCCGAAGCGCCGGAAAGGATAGTTGACGAAATGAAAAGAATTTTCAAGTTTACGGCACTTTTGACAGCAGCGCTTATGACTTTAGCCTCGTTAAGTCTGTCCGCTTCTGCCAAAACTGCAAATGAAGCAAAAAACGGTATAGTTTATATCGAATCCACATTTGACGGGTCAGATCAGGAATTTATTTTTCAGGGAATATACGATAAGCTGTACGGTGTAGTCGGCGGATACTATAAGTTAGACCCCCGTGACTCCGTAACAGGACGCGGCAGCGGATTTGCAATAGGCACTCCCGGTGAACCTGTAAGCTATATCGTTACAAACGCTCACGTTGTTCTTGATGATACGGCTGAAGGTGTAAAAAGCCTTGATTCTCTTAACGAGACTTTAAATGTGAGCAATAAAAAAGCCACCGAAGTAAAGGTTTATTTCTCCTACGCTGCAAACGAATTTATGCGTGCGCAGATATATATGGTCAACGAAGAAAAGGACATCTGCATACTTAAGCTTCCTCAGCCTACCGACAAGAGAGAGCCTCTTGTAATATGCAAATCATCGGAAATAGATATGGATGATGATTTTTCCGCTCTGGGATTCCCGGCAGATTCCGATTGGTATATGGACGACAGAGCTCTTGCTTATGACACAAATGATGTTTCAAGAACATCAGGCAGCATTTCAAGAAAAAGCACCGACACAAACGGCGTTGAAGTTTATCTCATTGATATGAACATCTCTCCGGGAAATTCCGGCGGCGCTCTTGTAAATTCCAAGGGCGAGGTAGTTGGTATCCCTACATACAAAGTTGGTGACAGCAAGAATTACGCCATCGTCATTGACGAGCTTCTGAACCTTATAAACCGTGACACCATTCCTTATACACTTTCTAACGAAGTTATTGATACGTCGGAAGAAGTGCCCGAGGAAACCGAAGAACCCGAAGTTACAGAAGTTACAACAGAAGCTACTCAGGCTGCCGAAGCTGTAACAGAGGCTTCCGCAGAGCCTAAGGAGGATAGTAACTCCAACACACTTATTATAGTTATTATTGTCGCTGCAGCAGTGGTTGTTGTTGCCGCTGTAGTCGTTGTTGTTGTAGTAAAGGGCAGCAAAAAGCCTGCCGCTTCTCCGGCACCTGTTCAGCCCCAGCAGCATACACCCGTTATTACAGGCATAAAGGGCTTTATGACAGGACGCAGCTTTACCGTTGCAGGCAGCGTTATCATCGGCAGAAACGCTCAGAAATGTACGGTATGCTTCCCTGTTGACGCTCAGGGCATTTCCGCTGTTCACTGCGAAGTAAGACAGTTCGGAAACGAATATCAGCTTGTAGACCTTGGTTCAAGCTGCGGAACCTTCCTTCCCGACGGACAGAGACTTGTTCCAAACGTTCCCGTAACGCTTAAAAACGGTATGTTCTTCTGTCTCGGAAGCAATAACGAAATGTTCAGATTTGACGCATAAGGCTAAATAAAATAATTCGACCGTTCCTTCGATGTTTATTCGGCGGAACGGTCTTTTTTTGTGATATTCACTTTGTTCTCAGCTTTGATCTGTTTCTTATGTAAAGCAGCAGCATCGCCGCAGCAAGGCAGACTACCGACATTATCCCAAGCGCTGTCCATGCGCTGCGCACGGGGTCAAGTCCGAACAGATACTCCTTTCCGGGAACATAATCTTTAAGTATGCTTTTTCGTTTGATCATCTGCCAACCATCCTGATAATAGCAGGAAGCGTACATATTGTTTACCCTTGAAGAAGTAAGGAACGCAATGCAGGACCAGCGGCAGGTTATGAAGTACGCCAGCTTTTCGGTAAATCCCGAAAGGGTGCAGGCTATGCCCGAAAACAATATCTGCGGCAGCAGGCACACGGGACAAAGCACCAGCGCCATATCATTTGACACAGCCGCAGATATGGCAAGTCCGAGGCACATTGCGCATATGACCGTCAGCAAAACGGTTATAAATATCTCAAAGGCGTTTCCCCCGTTCGTAAAGACCACACCGTTTTTGCACAGTGACATTGAAAGAACATCGTCGGGGTTTTCTTTAGGTACGGCTGAGGTGTCGGTAAGCAGCAGGAAAATAACGGTCATTATTGCCGATTGGATAACACACAGAACCCCCGATACCGCAAACTTTGACATTACATAAGGCAGCGGCTTCACTCCGGCAAAGCATTCACGGATGTAAATGCTCCGCTCCTTACTTATCTCCTGCACCGAATTGAATATGCCCACCCAGAACGCCGCACAGGAAAATGCAAACATAAGGCTCATTGTGTCACCTACGGTAAGAAACGGCATACTTGTACGGGTGATCTCTATGCCAAGGGTCCTGAACAGGTCTCCATCCGACTGAAAAGCAAGGCACACAAGCAGCGAAAGTATCAGCGGCATCAGCAGAAGCATTACAAGCCTTAGCATACTGTTAAAGGTTATTTCGGCATAACGCTTTGTAAGCACGGAAAACTGGCGAAATCCGCTTAAAAAGTCCTTCCTGGGTTTTTCTCCGCTTTTATCCGGCACATCGGAAGCCCCTGCCGCAGAATTTATGCTTTGGAATTTGTCTGCAACAGCGGCGGCATTGTCGTTAAGCTCGCCGTAAATATCGGAAAATTCCGTTTTCTCAAAGAATTTAAGAGCATCGGACGGCTTTCCCGAGTAGCACAGCAGACCGCCGTTTCCCATACACACCACCCTGTCGCAGATATTTATGTTCTGCACGGTATGAGTGACCATAATCACAGTTTTTCCCGACGCTGCAAGGTTTTTCAGCAATTTCATAAGGTTCTTTTCCGTACCCGGGTCAAGTCCCGACGATGGCTCGTCAAGGAAAAACAGCTTAGGCGAAGCAAGAAGCTCCACAGCAATGCTTGCACGCTTTTTCTGACCGCCCGACAGCTTGCTTATGACCGTTTTGCGGTGGTCGGTAAGCTCCACAAGCTCCAGAGTTTCGTCTATTTTCTTCATTATCTCTTCCTTGCCCGTATCCTTTGGCATACGGAGCTTTGCGGAATGATAAAGCATACGTTCAAGGGTAAGATTGTCGTAAATTATGTCGTTCTGGGGAACGTAGCCGATTATGCTTTTTATGCTGCGGCTGTTGCTTTTTATGCTTTCGCCGTTAATAAAAACATCGCCGGAATCGAAGTCAGTCATTCCCGAAAGGCAGTTCAGAAGCGTTGTTTTTCCTGCGCCCGAGCCGCCGATAATTGCGGTAAGTTCACCCGGCTCGATCGTCAGGCTTATATTGTCGGCAATTGCCTTTACTCCCCTGCCGGAACGCACCCTTTTTGTGACTCCGTAGGCGGAAACGCTTACGCCGTCTTTGTTCAAGCTGAAATACAGACAACCGCCGCTGAACACCATTGACGTATCGGCAATAGTTATTTTATCCGCCGCTTTAAGGCATTGCTTCTTTTTCAGCGGCATACCGTTCAATATAACGCCGTTTGTGGAGTTATTATCAGCAATGTAATATTCACCGTTTTCGCAGGTTATAACACAGTGGTTCCTTGATACGGAGGGGTGGCTTATAATAATGTCGCAGTCACGGCTCCTGCCTATTACAAACCGCTGCTTGCCCGAAAGATGAAATACATTCTCATTCTCTCCGCTTTCATCATAGGAGAAAAAGGCTATTATGCACTTCAAATCGGTATCATTGACAACAGAAAATCTGTCTCCGCTGCGCATCTGCTGTGACTGAACCTTTACGCCGTTAAGAAGCAGACCGTTCATGCTGTTATCGTCGCATATAAACCATTCTCCGTTGTATTTGCAGAAGGAACAATGGGCTCTTGAAACGGCTGTAACGTCCTTGTCGACGCAAATATCGTTTGTCTCGCCGCCGTCTCCGTGGACAGGACCTCTGCCGAACCTTACGCAGTCCCTGCCGAAGGAGTCAAGGTCGTATTCAACGGGCGGCTTACTGCCTTCAATAATATTGATAATATTTCTGCGTTCCATCTTTTCTCCTTATTCTGAAAATAAAAGACCAATCAAATATAAGGAACCTAAGCCCCATATTGACCGGTCTTTCCGCTTTGATATTAACTGTAAGAATATGTGAATGAATCGTTGTTACTGAAAAGAAGCATATATATACGGTTAAACTGGTCTCTTGTCAGACCCGTGTTTCTCAGGTCGATATATCCCGTTACGGTTATGCCCTTAAAGGTTGAAATACTATCCTCGTCAATGGGATTGCCGTCAAGATAAAGCTCAACAAAGCCCTCCGAGCCTGCCAGCGGAGAAACATCCGATACGTTGCAGCTTCCGAGGTAAAGATATTTCAGGTTTTTACAGTTTTTCAGTGCCGAAATATCCTTTACGCCTGTGCCCTGGAGACACAAGGTCTCAAGCTTTGTCATTTTTTTCAGCGGATCAAGGCTTTTCAGCTTGCACCAGTTGAAGCCTGCCGATTTCATATTTGTAAGACCGCTTATGGCAGAAATATCCGTGATAGGATTTTCTGCAAGCCAGAGCTGGGTAATTTTGGTCTTGCCTTTAAGCGGTGAAAGGTCTCTGATATTGTTGTTCTGCGCAGCAAGGCAGTCAAGGTTATTCAGCTTCTTTACAAAGGATATGTCGCTGATATTGTTGTTGTGGATCTGAATGTTCTGCAGAGTGGGAATACTGCCGAGAACGGAAACATCTTTAAGGTTATTGTCGCAAAGATTGATATATGTAAGGTTTGTCATATATTTCAAGTCGGCAATATCCTTGTCTTTAAGCTTCATACCCGACAGGTCAAGGGATGAAGAGGTAGTGGGATAGCTCTTTCCGCCGATAGTAACGCTCTTGGGAGCAGACGAAGATGCTTTCGTGGTGGTTGTTGCTTTAGTGGTTGTTGTAGCTTTAGTCGTTGTTGTTGCTTTTGTGGTAGTTGCCTTTTCATCGGAGGTCGTGATCTCATCTGTTTCTGTGCTGACGGTTACCGTGGTATCGGCAGTCTGAGCATCTTCAATATTTTTTATATTATTCAGCGCTCTCCGAATAAGGGTCACCTTTCCTACGTTATAGTAATTATCTGCCATATCCTTTTCAATAGTCTTAAATTCATTTCTGTATTTTGTAAAAACGCCGCCGTATCTTTCTAACTTAATATTAAAACCGTCTTTGTAATCCGAAATAATTAAAGCAATGCCTTTAGACTTTTTAGAAAAATAGTCGTAATAAATATCCGAATATTCAGATGATGCATTGTCGCTCTCCTCATCGAAGTACTGTATAGAAATAAGGACATTGCAGCCATATTTGGAGTTCAGGTCTTCGGCGCTGTCCATAAGGGAAAATTTATCTTCATTGCTGAAATACTCATCCGGATCATCGATATATACAACATAGTCATCATTGTCATCCGTATCAGCTGTAACCATGTTGGCAGTAGCGGTAACAGTTACCTCTTCTTCGGTTTCCTTTTTACCGCTTGTAGTTACATCATTATTATTTTTCTTTTTGGTGGTCGTTGTAACGCTCTTCGATGTTGCAGCGTCTGCGGCAATGCTGTCGTCATTTGTTCCGCCGTTCAGCGCAACTGCACCGACAACTATACCTGCAACTACGACTGTAGCCGCCGCAGCAGCGATAATGACCTTGGGTCTCTTGTTATTCTGATCATTCGGAGTCGGTACTGCAGCTTCTTCCGGCTTATCGCCAATAAAAACAGTCTTGTCGCCGTCGGAATAATCGGGTTCCCGGGTTTTTTCAGCCGATTTGCTTGTTGTAAGGGGCTTGCTTATTGTAAGGGGTTTGCTTATCGTAACCGATTTGCTTTTCGCAATGCTTCTGAGCATTTTTGAAGGCTGAGTTGTACGCATTTCGGGTACCTGCTCCGCTTTTTCTTCGACATACGGAATTATAATAGGTTCGGGGGTAATATTAAGCTTGCCCAGAGCCTTGCGGAATTCAAATATATCGGCATATCTTTCAACTATCTTTAGCATTGTTGACTTTTCGATAATTTCCCACAGATCTTCATTTATATTATGAGGGTTGGAAAGGTACTCGTCGTCCCCTTCCATTCTTGTCATAGGATCGTCAAGGGTATCGAGGGTCATAGCATAATAAAGAGTTGCGCCGAGGGAATAAATATCCGTCCAGGGCCCCTGTTTTCCCTTTTTCTGGTACTGCTCCAAGGGTGCAAAGCCCGGTTTGAGTATAACGGAAAGGCTCTGGGAACCCTGCGCCATTACCTGCCTTGCCGCACCGAAGTCAATGAGCTTTACCGAACCGTCACGGCATAACATAATGTTATCGGGAGAAATGTCACGGTGAAGAACGTTGGCGCTGTGAGCCGCCATAAGGGCGTTTGAAACGTTGTCCGCAATAAAAACAGCCTGCCCCGGGGTCAGTACGCCGTTCTTATGGACATAGGATTTAAGGGTTTTGCCCTCGAGGTATTCCATTGTAAAATACACGGTGTCGTTCTCATAGAAAAACTCATAAACGCTGACAATATTGGGATTTCCGTTAAATCTTGAAACAAGTCTTGCTTCGTTATAGAACTTTTCCGAGCCGCTCTGGAAAACGCTTGCACTTTCGGAGTTGTTTACGGACACAGTAGGACTGCCCGTCGCTCTTACAGCAAGACCGAAAGGATAGAACTCTTTTATTGCAATGACCTTTTCCATTTTTGTGTCATACGCAAGATAAGTTATTCCGAAACCGCCCTTGCCTATGACCCGTCCCACGATATATCTTCCCATAAGCACACTGCCGCAGGGAAGCACGGAGGGATCGGTAACCGCAGTCTTTTTACTGTATCCGCATACGCTGCAGGTATCCGAAGTCACTTCCGCAAAACAACTCTCGCATAACCGTTTATTTTTGAGCTTGATCATATCAGACTTATCCTTTCGGGAAATAGTAAAAATACTGTACGGCGATACAATATCACCATCTTACACAATCCATTGTTCCGCTCTGGCTGTAGTCCGGTTCAAGCCACGGGCGGTAAGGAGTGGTCGTTACATCGGATCCGGCGTCTGTATCGTCCGTTACGGATGTTTCTCCGCTGCTTTCCTCCGCAGATGTATCATCGGTCTGTTCTTCCGGCACGGTCGTAACGTCAGTATTGTCCGTTTCGGAGGTATCATCACCGCTTTCGGAAGAAGTTTCGCCGGATTCGGAAGTATCACTGCTGCTATCTTCGGAAGTTTCATTGGATCCGGAAGTAACGCTGCCGTCTTCCGCAGAAGTATCGCCTGTCTGCTCTTCCGACACGGTTGTAACGTCAGTATTGTCCGTTTCGGAGGTATCGCTTCCGTCTTCGGGCAGAGGTTCATCGGGCACAATATTTACAACGGAGGTTTCCTCCCCTTCTTCGGGTGCGGAAGTACCGTCCTTGCAGCAGATAAATTTTGAATGGAACCATGCACCTGCTCCTGCAGCGGCAAGCAAAGCTATCACCAACGCAATTATGTATCCTTTGCGGCACTTAGGATTTTTTACCGCCTCATAAACACCCGTTTCACCGTTATGTACAATGCCGCAGATAACGGAATAATTGTCGCCTTCGCCGTTGGTTTTAAGCAGCAGCCTTTTCAGCATAAAATTCATCCATTGCTCGGCTGTTTCCGACTTCAGCAAGTCTATTTCCATTTCCGTTTCATAGATACTGTCCCAGAAGCCATCGCTGCAAATGATAAAAGCGTCTCCCTCAAGGAGCTTTACAGGCTGATAAAGGCTTTTCAGCTTCAGCGGCTTGGGATTGCCGAGAACTTTAAGCAGCTTTGACCTGTCGTCGCTGCCCCTTATATCCTCATAGGCAAGCTCACCCATATCCACAGCCGCCTGACACACGGAATGGTCCTTTGAACGGGCGAAGAGCTTATTGTTCCTGAACAGATACACCCTGCTGTCGCCAACATTGGCATAATGGAAATACCCGTTGTCAATAACGGCAAGGGCAACTGTTGTAAGAGCGTCACATTCAAGGCTGCGTACTGCCTCATTAGTCTTTTCAAGCAGCTCGATAAGGCTTTCCTCAGAAAAATCACTGCCGCAGTTTTCCTCGATAAATTTTACCGCAGCTGCGGAAGCCTCTTCTCCTGCGTCGTGACCGCCGAGACCGTCGGCAACAATAAACATTTTATCCGTACAAAGTATGGAATCCTCATTTATTTCTCTGCCGCCTTTATCTGTATAAGACGAAACATCAAGAGTCATTTTTATTACTCCTTAAACAAATTCAAGTATCACGGCTGTAAAATTATCCTGATTTTCATAACGCTTTTCCTGTATCCTGCGCAAAATATCATCTGCGGCGTCCTGAGCCCTTTTTGCAAGAGAATCGGTCAGCTCCTTGTCATCAAGAGCGTTGTACACGCCGTCGCTGCAGATAAGCAGCTTATCGCCGCAAAGCGGAATAAGAGGCTTGAAATTAACATCGGGAGAAAGGGTCATATCGGCGCCCATATATTCATGGAGGCTGTCCTTCTGAGGGTCTTCAAGAGCGTCTTCAAGGCTGCAGTCACCGCCGATAACGCCGTTCAGCAGCGTGTTCATATAATCAAAATCAACGGTCATTCTGAAAATCCTGCCGTTTCTGTAAAGATATATCCTGCTGTCACCTGTGGAGCAGAAATATATACCTTTGCGGCAGCAGTATACCGCAGAAGCCGTGGCTCCTCCGCTGTATCCGCTGCCGCATATACGGCGGTTTATGGAGTTGTACATACGGGTAAGAAATGTATGCACGAGAAAAGACCGGTCTTCGCTGACAGGCTCGTTTATTATCTCCGATACAACGCAGGCGCTTATCTTATCTCCGTTGGAAAGACCGCCCATGCCGTCTGCAACTACGGCGGTCAATCCGAATTTGTCAACATAGTCCTTTGTAAGCGGCGTAAACCCGAAGCTGTCCTCCTGATAAGGTCTTGCACCCTTATTCTGGATATTGCCCAGAATTATTTTTTTAACGGAGGATTTTTCAAACTTAACGGGTACGGTCATATTATTTTTCATAATCAATAGGAGAACTGTTCATTGCAGAAGCTTCTGAACACAAGCTTGGTAGAGCCGATCTCAATGGTGTCGTAATCCTTGACCTCTGCAGGAACAAGCAGTATGGCGTCATTGTGGTATACGTTGTTCTTTGAATCGCCGGGAGTGATGTAGAACTTTGAGCTGCGGGCGTCAAAAGCGATAACAGCGTCGCCCTCCTTGGATACTGCCTTGTCAAAGGACATATCAATATCAAACTGAGCGCCTCTGCCTATGTAATTCTTTTCGCTGTGGACAACAAAGGAGCAGCCGCACTTGTTTCCGCTAACGGCAACGAGCCAGCCTCTTACGGGGTTCACGCCTGTTTCGGTAACGTTAAGAGCAACAGTAACGCCCATGCCCTTTTTAACGTTAGACTGGGGATTGGGCTGATTGTTCATATTGCCGAAGCTCATTTCACCTTCTGCGCCTACAGGCATAGTGTGGGGAAAATCGGGTTCTGCACCCATATCAAGAGGACGGGTGCCTGTATTTACCGCGTTGCTGCAATAAGGGCAATCGGAATATACACGCTCATCATAAATATGACCTTTGTTACACTGTTTCATAATATCATATCCTTTCAAAAAAGTTATGCAGATGTATTTACCCACATTATAACAAATTTCGGGACAATTTTGGTGTGCAGGGCTGCATTATTTTGGTATAAAAACGCCCCGTCAGCCAAATAAAGCCAACGGGGCGAAAATTGCTTATTCTGTTATCTTTCTATCTGCTGTTCACGGTCGGGACCAACGCCTACCATTGCTATCCTGCACTCGCAAAGCTCTTCAAGGCGCTTGATATAGCCCTTGCATATCTCGGGAAGCTCGTCAAAGCTGCGGCAAGCGGAAATATCATCGTTAAATCCGGGATATTCCTCATAAACAGGCTCGCAGCCGTCCAGCTCTTCAAGAGTTGCAGGGAAATCCTTAACAATGGTGCCGTCAGGCTTTTTATATGCAACGCATATTTTGAGTGTTTCAATTCCTGCAAGGGTATCCAGCTTGTTGACAACAAGGCAGTTAAGTCCGTTTACTCTTACTGCGTGACGGATAATTACGGAATCGAACCAGCCTGTTCTTCTGGGACGACCTGTGATAGTGCCGAATTCGTGACCCTTTTCTCTGATATAATCGCCTGTTGCATCGTTAAGCTCCGTAGGGAAGGGACCCTTGCCAACTCTTGTGGTGTAAGCCTTTGCAACGCCGTAAATGTTGTCAATGACCGTAGGACCTACGCCTGTACCCACGCATACACCTGCGGAAAGAGGGTGTGAGCTTGTAACGTAAGGATATGTGCCGAAGTCGATGTCAAGGAGGGTAGCCTGTGCGCCCTCGAAAAGAATGGTCTTATTCGCCTTTACAGCTTCATAGGTAAGAACAGAAACGTCTGCTTCATACTTTGCAAGGCGCTTGCCGTACTCCGTATATTCCTTTATCACGGCTTCAATGTCAACAGCTTCGCCGCCAAAAACAGCGGTTATTATCTTGTTTCTGAGCTTACCCGTTGTTCTTGCCTTTTCTGCAAAAATTTCGGGGTGGATAAGGTCATAGAATCTAATACCCGAGCGCTCGTACTTGTCCATATATGTGGGACCGATACCTCTCTTGGTGGTTCCGATGTCCATATTTCCTCTGAACTGTTCGGAAAGACCGTCAAGGATAATGTGCCAGGGCATAACAACGTGTGCTCTGGGGTCGATCCTGAGGTTATCACAGCTAATTCCCCTTGACTCAAGATCGTCTATCTCGCCCAAAAGATCCTGCGGATTAAGAACGACACCTGCACCGATAAGGCAAAGCGTATCTTTATAAAGAATACCCGAGGGAATCAGGTGGAGCTTGTAGGTCTCTCCGTTGCTTGCGACTGTATGACCTGCGTTGTTTCCGCCCTGAGAACGTACAACAACATCGGCTCTTGAAGCAAGGATATCAATGACCTTTCCCTTGCCCTCGTCTCCCCACTGTGTACCTATAACAATATTAGCAGACATATAAATGCGACCTTTCCCAGCGGCAGAAATTTAGTTCCCGGCATAAAGCCGCTGAATAAAATCCGGAAAATCAATGCCAACTTAACACAAGTTAACAGCGGACAAACCGCCGAATGTATTATATCAGATTTTTCACAATATGTCAACTTTTTTCTTGACTTACAGGAATTATTATGTTAAAATTTTATTAGATGTTTATTAAGGGGTAAGTTTGGCTTTTTACAAAAGGGGTTCTCTAAAAACCGAGACAAAGCAATACTTCATATTGCTCGCAAAGCCTCATAATGAGTTTTGTCAGCTGCCAGGCAACAAACCGCAGTAATACTTGATGTATTACAAGGTAAGTAAACGCTTCATTTATTCAATCTTATCAGCGTTTACTTTGATAACGCAGCAGATGGCGAAACTCATAGAGGATTTGCCGTGAAGGAGGTTTTTAGAGGTTCCCAAAAGCTGAAACGGAAAGGTTTTTTACAAATTATGAGAAAATCGGGAGCTATGATAAAGATAATTACCGCAGCCGTTATCGCAGCAGCTGTTATGGTCGTGGGAATAGCGGATATGATAAACGCATCAAATATAAAAAGCAAGTTGGGTATCATTTTATTCTTAACAGGCTTTGCCGCACTGGTATTACTGACGGTAATATCCATTATTTTAAAGAAAAAGCCATCTCACAGTCAGCAGAAGGCATCGCAAAATAACACCAATGTAAAAAAGATCCGTGTCCGAAATATGCCGCAGCACTCTGCTGAACAGCACGGTTCAGACGCTCAAAAGCCTGTGCAGCCTTCCCCTTCCGACCCGGAAAATTTTTTTGAAAGCATTGACAGGCGTTCTTCGGAAAATAAGGAGGAACAGCAGCCGAAGCCCAAACTAAAGCTCAAACCAAAGCCGGAGCCTGAATCAAAACCTGCGTCTGTTCCTCAGCCCGAACCTGTTGCGGAAAAGGAAATGTCAGGTCTTGATACCGATGCATTGAATCTTGACGGACTTGACGATCTTGAAAAGCCTGCCGTCAGCCCCCACGCCTCCGTTATTTCAAGCGCAGGAGATATGAACGGCGTTGATTTAAGCGGACTTGACACGGATTCTCTCGGAAGCTACACCATAAGCACCGATCTCGAGGAAAGCGGCACAGAATATTACAGCAACGATGATTATTACACAGTTGACGCTGAATCCTCAGAAATCAAGCTTTCGGAAATGGACGAATAAAATAAAAAAGAGGTATTGTTATGTTTTTTTTCGGTAAAAATCAAAAGGAAGAAAGCCCCTCCACACCTGTTTCGGCGTCCAAGCCTGCGTCAGAGCCTAAAAAAATAGTTGACGCAGACGACTTTTTCAAGAATATGGGCAGAAAACCCAAGGCAGCCGAAGTTAAGGAACCCGAGGCTTCCGTTGACGTTCCCGTTGTAACGGGACTGAGAGAATCGCCCGAGCCTGTTCTCCCAAGCAATATGAACGACCTTAACACGGACGAGCTTTCCATAGGCGGACTTCGTGATAAAAGTGCAGAGGACGACGGGGCTTATCACGGCAATATGAACGATGTTGACGAGGCTTCACTTGATATGTCCTCCCTTGACAGAAAAAAGGCCGATGAGGTCGCAGCGGAGCCGGAACCCTCCCCTGCTGCAGAGCCTGCTTCATTCCTTGACCCCGATGATTTCTTCAAGGATATGGGCAGAAAAGCAAAGCCTGCGGAGGTCAAGGAAACGGTGGATATACCTGTTATAACGGGACTGAGAGAAGCGCCCGAGGTTGTTCTTCCAAGCAATATGAACGACCTTGACACGGGTGCCCTTACAACAGACGGGCTTCGTGACAAGAGCGCCGAGGATGACGGTGCATATCACGGAAATATGAACGACATTGACAAGGTCATTGATACATCTTCGCTGAGACCGGAAAACTGATAAAAATGTGGAATTTGGAAAGTTGAAAGTGAAATTATTGTGTTGAATTTTCTATGCATAATAATTCCACTTTCAACTTTTCACTTTCTAATACAAATAACCAATAAAACTGTAGACAAAAAATCTTCGCATAATCCATATATGCAAGATTATGCTCGATTTTTTGTACAGTTTTTAATTGGTTATTAGTATAAAAAAATCGGGCAGTACCCTTTAGCGAGGGTCTGCCCAAAATAAAATGAAATAAAATGAATGGAGGCACGAAAAAGATCTGCGCCAAAATCAAATTGCACATCGTCTGCATCGATATGCGGTAAATCATAACCGGTGTTACCCGATTGTGAAAGCTAATTTAAACTGACGGCAAAACAAACTCATAGCCCTGCTGTCTTATATTGTCGATGACCTGCGGCAGAATTTCCGCATTTGTCTCGGACACGCTGTGCAGCAGATAAATTGCGCCGTCATGAGCCGCTCCCGACACCTTTTCAAGCGACGAAGCGGTTTCCGGCTGTGCATTTACGTCCCAGTCGCAGTATGCAAAGCTCCAGAGCATTGTTTTATACCCAAGCTTTCGGCAAACTGCAAGCGCCTGCTCCGAATACTCGCCGCAGGGCGGACGGAAATACTGCATTTCGCAGCCGTATTCCTGTTTTACATAATCGTGGAGCGACATTATCTCCTCTTCCGCAGCCTGCGGAGAAAGGCTTGGCAGCGATTGATGCTTCATACCGTGGTTGCCGATAATATGCCCCTCGTCTATCATTCGTTGTACAAGATCCCTGTTTCGCTTGGCGTAATCTCCCGTAAGGAAGAACACCGCCTTTACGTTTTTCTCTTTAAGGGTGTCGAGAATGGATTTTGTATAGCCGTTCTCATAACCTTGGTCAAACGTAAGGCAGACGCCCGGCTCTTCAAAGACCGCATAGCTGTCATACCGGCTGAATTCGTCGTTGAACATTTTAGCGCCTGTGGGACAGTTGTTTTCGTCACACTCTACTCCCTGACCGTAGCCGTGGGATTCGGAGCTGAGACTGTACAGTTCGGAAATGTCGCTGTCTGTCAAAATGCCTTCGGCAGAAGCCGTCAGACCGACTGTGCTTACAACTGCAGCCGCCGCAATGCCTGCAATAAATTTTAGCAATCTCATAAACAAAGCTCCGTTCAAAGACTATACGGTTGCCCGTACATTTATATTATGAAAGGCTGCTTAAAATTTATCACAAGTATATTATACCACCCTTTTGCAGAAAAAACCACTACAAAGCGGTTACAGATATATCACATTTTTGTTCCTTATTCTGTAATAAAAAATGCGCTGCGGTCATACACACAGCGCATAAAGAACATTTTGATCGTTATCACTCGCCCAGATAGGACTTGACAAGCACCTGAAGCAGCTCGTCACGGTCGATATGGCGGATAAGATTTCTTGCGTTATTATACGTTGTTATGTATGTCGGATCCTCGGAGAGAATGTAGCCTACAATCTGATTTATAGGATTATAGCCCTTTTCCCGAAGTGCGTCATATATCAGAGTGAGATTCTTTTTGAGTTCGCCTTCATTATCCTCATAAACGGAAAATGTCATCGTCTGTTCGTTATTCATTTTATATGACCCTCCTTCAATTATAATATAGTCCGAAAATGATTTATGTCACAATAAAATATATACACTCAACTATTATCATTATACCCTAAAATCAAAAAAATTACAAGTGTTTTTTGTGACTTTTTTCAAATTAGAAAAGATTTTCTGCAATTTCACGGGCTCTCTGGTCGTCCGAGCAGACAAAAAGCATAACATAGCTGCCCTTGACCGTGACCTCTGCGCCGTCCAGCTTGTACATTTCGTTGGGAGTGTAGTCTCTGTAAAGCTCGATCTGGCTGTCAAGGCGCTTCTGAACGGCGTCTGCTGCGCTCTGAGCCTGTTCGGGGGAATTCATCTTGAAAACGGCAAGCTCGTCGGGGTAAGCGCCCGAACCGCAGATATAGACCGACAGCGCCTCTGTCTGCGCCGTATCAACATCGTAATAAGCGCCTACGGAATCCATATCCTTTTCAACGGCGGAGGGTATCTCTATCTCAGCCATTATTGCCGAGGTTATCTCAGAGGGAGCAGGCTCCTTTGCAGGCTCAGTTTCCGCACCGCAGGCTGAGAGAAGGATAGCAGGAACGATAATAATTCCTGCAAGCAGATTTCTTATCTTCATATATGAACTTCCTTTCAAAATTCGTTTTTACTGTACGATCCCTTCCACATTAACAACGTCCGGCACAATCACGGTAACATCCGAAGTCTCGGCAGCAGTCTCCGTTGTTTCAGCCTGAGTTTCGGCGGCGGTATCAGCCTGAACGGGCTGAACGTCAACGTTTTCGTCTTCCTCGGGCGTGGTAAGGTCGTGCTGAATACGGCTCAGAACCACTCCGTAGGCTTTGCCAAGGAAATGCAGTCCGTCAACCTCGGCATATTCTTCTGCAAGATAGCCGTTTTCGTCCTGAAGCATTGTAAATATGTCAATATATATGCATTCCTTTTCCTCTGCAAGAGCCTCCAGCTTGGAGTTATAATCGGAGATCACCGCAATTTTTTCGGGATTTTCCTTTTCATGCTCCTCTGTTACGGGAGGAATTGAGAGGATAACTATCTGCGTATCGGGACAGTTCTCTTTAAGGCTGTCCACCAGCTTTGACATTTCCGAGACCATATAATCGGAGCTTAAAAATGCAAGTCCGTTTGTGCCAAGCATAATACAGATACGCTCGGGCTGCATTGCCGCAGCTTTTTCCGCAGCGGTAACCCCGTCTATCTGCTTTGTAAGGGCAGATTCGGGATTAAGTCCCACCTGTGCGAACACGTTTTCAGGCAAAAGATAACCGAAGCCCGAAAAGCCCGTGAATATAGAATCCCCGATAAAAAGGGTATTATTATAAAATTCCTTGTCATATTCGGTAGAGGTATATTTTGGTTCTGTCTCGGCTGTGCTTGCCGTAGTTTCATCCGTGTCAGAAACAACGATATTGACCGTTTCCGAAGTCACTGTTGTAGTTGTGACCGTCATTTCGGTAATAGTAGATTCGGAGGGAACAATAACGGTAGGTTCCGTCGTATTTTCGGCAATTTCCGCACTCCACGGAAGGGTTATACCGAATCTTGCAAGGGGATCATTCCCCGAAAAAAATGTATAAGCATATAATCCCAGCAGCGATAAAACGATGACCAACAGAACGATGATGATAACGTTAAGCGTGACCGCCACCGGAGACGGCTTATCCCTGTACGAGCTGTAATAGTAATTTCTTTTTGGCATCTTATGCACCTTTCTTCTGCGATAGTTTATTTCATTATACACCATTTGCCGCAACTTATCAAGTAGTTTTTAAACAAAAAAAATAAAAAGTCCGTTCCTGTCGAAACGGACTTCAAAAAACTGGAGGCGCCACCCGGATTTGAACCGGGGATCAAGGTGTTGCAGACCATTGCCTTAC
>JALEJQ010000080.1 GCA_022769565.1 Oscillospiraceae bacterium | reverse complement strand
ATATTGGGGTTATCTTCTCTTGAAAAAGAAACTCCGCTGTTATAATCATAATACTTGTTTTGCCACTCTTCAAATTCATTTAAATTTGATAAAGAAAGTGTTTTAGCAGGAACTTTTGTGGTTTCTTTCATTATACCACTTTCACCACCACTGTCAAGCGGTTTCATGATCTTCTCACCCGTGTAAGCCTTGCCCGTATTTGCAGGAGCAGTAAAATTGACCCCAGCCGCCTTTGCGTAAGAAGCCTTGGGCGCATTACCTGCGCTTGTGCGGCATTGAAAGCGTTTTCCGCAAAATTGATATTGACGATAAGATAGAAAAATGGTATAATATATTGGATAAATCAATAAAAAGGATGTTTGCGCCTTATGAACAGTAAACTTATCGTCATTGACGGACTGGACGGCAGCGGAAAAACAACTCAGTTCGACATTATAGGCAGGGAGCTTCGGGAAAAGTACGGCAATGTTAAGATGATCAGCTTTCCCGATTACGATAAGCCTTCCTCTACCCTTGTTAAAATGTATCTGAACGGAGAGATCGCTCCCGATGCAGGGCAGGTCAACGCTTATGCCGCTTCAAGTTTCTATGCTGTGGACAGGTACGCAAGCTACAAAATGTACTGGGAGGACTTCTATAAGAACGGCGGTATCGTTCTTGCAGGCAGATATGTTTCCTCCAACGCCATACATCAGATGTCAAAGCTGCCCGAAAATGAGTGGGACAGCTACCTTGAATGGCTTGAAGATTACGAATACGGCAAGCTGGGACTGCCAAAGCCGGACTGCGTTATTTTCCTTGATATGCCTGTGGAAATTTCCCAAAGGCTTATGACCGCAAGGTATAACGGCGATGAAAGCAGGAAAGATATTCACGAGGCGAATGTGGAATATCTCAATACCTGCCGTAAGACCGCTCTTTATGCGGCGGAAAAGCTGGGTTGGAGCGTTGTTGAATGCAGCGGCGGCGGAGAGGCTCTTCCTATTGAAGAAATAACCGAAAAAATCAGAAAAATCATATACAGCAAGCTGTAAAATAAAGTTTTGCAGCTTTAACGGAGTACCCATAATGTTCGATTTCAGAAAAATTGAATTAAAAGACAGGGAATGGATAAATGAGCTGCTGAAAAGATCGGATTTCAGAGGCTGCGAATATTCCTTTGCCAACAATTTTGCGTGGCACAGACTTTATGAAACAAAGATTTGCCGCTATAAAGACTTCTACATTTCCTGCTCGGAGAAATACGGTCTGAGGTTTACCTATCCTGCAGGAGAGGGCGACAGAAAAGAGCTTTTTTCGGCACTGAGAAGGTATGCTGAGGAGCGGAATTGTCCTTTGGTTGTCTCGTCCGTTCTTACGGAAAATATTGCGCTGTTTGAGGAGTATTTCCCCGGCGAATTTACTGTTTCCGCAGATGAAGCAGACTTCGATTACATCTACAGCGCCGAAAAGCTGCGTTCTCTTTCGGGCAAGAAGTACCACGGAAAAAGAAATCATCTCAACCGCTTTTACGAAAATAACTGGAGCTATTCAAGGCTGTCCGAGGCGGATTTTGATGAGTGCATATCCTTTGCGGTAAAAAGCTACAACGACAATGCTTCCTACAGCGATGAATCCGCCGTTGGAGAGCAGTACGCTATAAACACCTTCTTCAATTATTACAATGAGCTTGGACTTTTCGGCGGAGTGGTAAGAATTGATGGAAAGGTCGCAGGCTTTACAATAGGCAGCCGCATCAATTCCGACACCATGGACACTCACATTGAAAAGGCGGAAAGCGGAATAAACGGCGCTTACACCGCTGTTATGAACGAATTTGCAAAGGACGTTTCGGAAGAGTTCACATATATAAACAGGGAAGAGGATCTTGGCATAGAGGGTCTGCGCAAGTCAAAGCGTTCCTACTGCCCCGAATTTCAGATAGTAAAAAACACGGTCACATTCAGATAAAATCACGAAAGGACAGATAAAAATGATATATGCTTTTCTCGCTCAGGGCTTCGAGGAAATTGAAGCAATTACCGTTATTGACATTCTCCGCCGTGCAGGCAAAGAGGTAGTCACCGTCGGAATAGGCGGCAGGAACATTACAGGCGCTCACGGAATTGCCGTTACAGCCGACACGGACGACCAGTCTGCACAGCTTGATGAAAGGCTTGAAATGGTATTTCTCCCCGGCGGTATGCCCGGAACCCTTAATCTTGACAAGTCGGACTTTGTAGAAAAGGCACTTGCATACTGTATGGCAAATGACCTTTACATCTCTGCGATATGCGCCGCTCCCTCTGTCCTTGGTCACAAGGGCGTTCTGGAGGGAAAAAAGGCTTCCTGCTATCCAGGATTTGAAAAGGAACTGAAGGGTGCAGAGGTTTCTTACGACCCTGTTTCCGTTGACGGAAGGGTCATTACCTCAAGAGGTCCTGCCACAGCTATGGCTTTCGGTCTGAAGCTGGCGGAGATAATTGCCTCTGCGGAGGCTGCAAAGAAAACAGGAGAAGGCATGTTATGCAGCTGAACTCCGGAAAAAGTACATTCAACCTTAAAGAATACAAGAAAAAGCTCCGTGACGGCTACAAAAAACTGAGAACGGATATGCCGCCCGAAAAAAAGGCGGAGCTTGACAGGAAAATATGCGAAAGATTCCTGGCAACGGCGGCTTATAAGAACTGTTCCGTGCTGATGAGCTACGTTTCAACGGAAATAGAAGTGGATACCTCGGGAATAATCAAAGCCGCACTTAAAGACGGCAAGACCGTTGCTGTGCCGAGGTGCGTTGAGGGCACAAGGGATATGATATTTTATGTCATAACCTCAATGGAACAGCTTGAGCCGGGGGCATTCGGCGTTCTTGAACCGAATGTGAGCAGGTGCGCCGAGCTTGACAGCTTTGAGGGTGCGGTGTGTATAGTTCCTGCCCTTGCTTACGATATGGAGGGCTACCGTCTGGGTTACGGAAAGGGTTATTATGACCGTTATCTTTCCGCACACAAGGGCTTATACAACGTTGGGATAGAATACTGCTGCTGTACAGCTTCAAAGCTTGTCAGGGGCAAATTTGACGTTGCGGCAGATATGATAGTAACGGAAAAATATGTTAAAAACTGCCTTGCGAAAAAATAAGGCAATACCGCACAAAGATTGCGTGCGGAAATTGCGATGTTCAATAAAATTGAACCGTCAGAGTTTTCGTCAGATTGTATCAAAACGACGCAGGAATACTTTGTTGTATTTAAGGCAAACGACCGCTTCGCATTAATATCGTTTGCCTTGGAGTTTTGGTGCAAGATGACGGAAATATATGCAACCCGAACTCTTGGTTCGGGCACAAGGCGTGCGCAAAGCCGTAAGGCGGTCTTTGTGCGGTATTGCCTTAAGGGCAGGGAGGCGTAAAATGGATAATAACGAACAGAAAAAAGAATCGCTGGACGATATTCTTGACAGTATAGACAGCGCTATGGCGAAGAAAAATGATTCTGCAGCCGATGATACCGTTAAGGAAGAAAATGTGACGGAGGGAACTGCTGCCGAGGAAAATACGGAGCAGCCTGCTTCCGAGGAAAAGGAAGAAGCTGCGGAAGAGGTCTCTTCTTCCGAAGAGAACGTTCCCGAGGAAGAAGCCGAACCCGGCACCGAAGCTGAGGGCGAAAACTCTGATGGGGACGATGAAGACGAAGAATATGAAGAAGACGAAGACGACTATGAAGAAGAACCTGCCCCGAGGAGAAAAAAGCGCCGCAGACGAGGCCACGGACGCTTTATTTTCGGCTTGGTGCTTACTGCTTTTATCATTGCAGCGGCTATACTTCTTGCGGCTTTCGTGCTGAAATATGCAAAGGAATTTGTGGGAATAGGAAAGTCTGACATTGAGATTGTTGTGGAAATACCCATGAATTCAAGCACCGAGGATATTGCGAATATCCTATATGACGAGGGCATAATAGACAGTACATACCTTTTCAGATTCTATTCCAGAGTGAAAGGCTCGGACGGAGCCTTTGTTGCAGGTCCTCATACGCTTTCGCCAGATATGTCCTATGAGGAAATGGTGGAGGAGCTTATGACGGGTGCCGTTGACGAGCGTGAGTCGGTAAATGTTGTGTTCCCCGAGGGAATAACTGTTTACGAAGCGGCTCAGAAGCTGGAAGAAAAGGGCGTTTGTCCTGCGGACGAATTTATCCGTGCCTTCAATACCTCGGATTACGGCTTCGATTTTGAACAGCTGGTCAAGGTAAGTCCTCTTAAATTCTACAAAATGGAGGGTTATCTCTTCCCCGACACATATACATTCTATCTTGAAGAGGATGCAAGAATAGTTGCAAAGAAATTCTGCCGCAACTTTGAAGCGAAGATAACTCCCGACCTTTACGGACGTATGGACGACCTTGAAATGGAGTTGGAAGAGGTGCTTACCCTTGCTTCAATGGTACAGGCGGAGGCAAGCTCGGTCTACGATATGAAGCGTGTTGCTTCTGTCTTCCTTAACAGACTGAACAACCCCGACGAATATCCGCTTCTCCAGTCCGACCCCACAAGGAAATATGTGGAGGACATTATTCAGCCCAATATCGAGTTCCCGTCAAAGGAAATGTTCAAGGCGTACAACACCTACGAGGGCGCAGGACTTCCTCCCGGACCTATCTGCAACCCCGGACTTGACGCTATAAACGCAGTTCTTTACCCTGCGGATACCGATTATTATTACTTCTGCGCAGATATTAACACAGGCGAGGTCTTCTATGCCAAAACTCTTGAAGAGCATGAAGCCAACCTTGTTCTTGCAGGAATTTCGTAATTTAAGCGAGGAAATCTTTTTATGGATATTAATAACCTTGAGGTCTTGGCTCCTGCGGGAGACTATGAGCGTTTCAGAGCCGCACTTGATTACGGCGCAGATGCAGTTTATCTCGGAGGACAGGCTTTCAGCATGAGAGCCGCTCCGCAGAATTTTACGGGCGAGACCCTGAAATCAGCCGTTGAAGAGGCGCACAGGGAGAACGTAAAGGTCTATCTTACTTGTAACACTCTGCCGAGAAACAGCGAGATACCTCAGTTTGAACAGTTTATGGCGGACGCTGTGGCAAGCGGCGTTGACGCGGTTATCGTTGCCGACCTGGGACTTATGTCGCTGGTAAAAAAATATGCCCCCGATATGGAGATCCATATGTCCACTCAGACGGGCATTGTAAATTATGCTTCCGCAAACGAGCTGTACAATATGGGCGCAAAAAGGGTAGTCCTTGCAAGGGAGCTTTCCCTTGAAGAAATTGCCGAAATAAGGGCAAAGACCCCTAAAGACCTTGATATAGAGGTTTTTGTACACGGTGCGATGTGTATGTCCTTTTCGGGAAGATGTTTGCTGTCCTCTTATCTTACAAACCGTGACGCAAACAGGGGAGAGTGCGCTCAGCCCTGCCGCTGGGGTTATTATCTTATGGAAGAAAAGCGTGTGGGAGAATATTATCCCGTTTTCGAGGACGAAAAAGGTTCCTATATCCTTAACGCCAAGGATATATGCATGATCGATCACCTTGATGACCTTGCCAAGGCAGGAGTTACCAGCTTCAAGATAGAGGGCCGTGCAAAGTCTGCTTACTATGTTTCGATTATTACAAACGCTTACAGAATGGCTATGGACATTTACAAGTCCGACCCGAATAATTTTAAGCTGCCCGACTGGGTAAGGGACGAGGTGTTCAAGGTCAGCCACAGAAAATACTGCACAGGCTTTTTTTACGGTCATCCCAAGGACTGCCAGTATTACGAAAACAGCGGATATATCCGTGAATATGACGTTGTCGCCATTGTTGAGGAATGCAGGGACGGCAGGATATACGCCACCCAGCGCAACCGCTTTATGAAGGGTGATGAGGTGGAGATAATCTCCCCCGGCAAGCCCTTTGATACCATGCAAGTGAATGAGCTTTACAACGAAAACAACGAGCTTATTGACAACGCAAACAAGGCGATGATGAAGCTGTCCATACCCTGCGACAGGGTTTACCCCAAGGGCGCAATTATCCGAATGAAAAAGTAACATAAATTTCCCTTTGGATAAATAAAATTAATTCGGAGGGATATTTATGGATACTATTATAAATGAAGAAAACGTTGACAAGGCTGTGAACGAACCCGAAAACGAATCTGAGGAGAAAACCGCTGCAGAAGAACCTGTGGAGCTGACGGAACTTTTCGTAACAAAGCGGAAAACCGTTACTTTAGCGGATACTATTACCCTGCAGGCTATTATCTGCGTTGTGCTTTCAATTGCATATCTTGCGGTGAATATGCTTCTGCCGGAAATATCGGAGGCGCTTTACAGCGAGTTTGGGCTAAACTACAATATGGAGGCGGAAAGTGCCGAGGACGTATTTAAAGCAATAAGCGATTTTATCAATTCAACTCCGGTGAATTATGATCGAGCTTTGCTTTAGAAATATGAAGGTGTGCTTTCGGTTCAGCTTTTTTGCCGCCGTGGCGCTGCTTATGCTTTGCAGCGGAAGCAGTTATGCCGTTTACAGCTTTTACGCCTGCCTTCTTCACGAAAGCGGACACCTTGCGGTGATGCTCCTTTTCGGACAGCCTGTGAAAAAGCTGGTTTTTTACGGCGCAGGCATAAAAATAATCCGTCCGAGGAACGATCTGCTCAATAAATACGGCAGAGAATTCTGTATAGTCTGTTCGGGCTGTGCCGTCAACCTCGTTATTTACGCTTTGACGGCTGTTTTTCCCTGCACAGCGGCTCTGAGAGAGTTTGGAGAAGCTAACCTTGCCGTAGGAATGTTCAATTTTTTGCCCCTGAGCTTCCTTGACGGTGGAAAAGCGATAATACTTATGTTTTTCAGACTTTTTTCCTACGAAACTGCTGAAAGGCTTGAAAAAATACTTAAATGGGTGAATATAATAACCGTTCCTGCCGCTGCTGTGATACTTTTTATAGTTGGATTGCGGAATTTTACGGTGTATGTTACCCTTATTTTTCTTCTGTTTACATCGGTGATGATGTAGCGGAGCGGAGGACGTATGTTAAAGGATAAGATAGAAAAGCTGCTGCTTCAGGTGAGAACGCCGTCACGATATATCGGCGGAGAGCTGAACAGCGTTGTAAAAGATAAGAGCAAGGTGGATATGCGGTTTGCGTTCTGCTTTCCCGACACCTATGAGATAGGTATGTCACACCTTGGAATGAAGATACTTTATTCCCTTACAAATGAACGGGAAAACTTCTGGTGCGAGAGAGTTTTTGCTCCCGACGTTGATTTTGAAAAGCTTATGAGGGAAAACGGCATTCCGCTGTATGGCCTGGAAAGTCTTGAACCTGTAAAGGACTTTGACTTTATAGGCTTTACTGTACAGTTTGAGATGTGCTACACAAATATCCTTAATATGCTTGACCTTGCAGGCGTTCCCGTAAGAGCCGCAGACCGCAAGGAACTTTCTCCCATAGTTGTTGCAGGCGGTCCCTGTGTATGCAATCCCGAACCTCTTGCGGATTTTATCGACCTTTTCATCATAGGCGAGGGGGAGGAGGTCAACCTTGAACTTTACGACCTTTATGTGGAAATGAAGAAAAAGGGCTCTTCAAAGCAGGAGTTCCTTGAAGCCGCAGCAGGGATTGAGGGCATTTATGTTCCTTCCTTTTATAATGTGACTTACGAAGAAGATGGCAGGGTAAAGAGCTTTACACCAAACAACGCCTGTGCCGCTCCCGTTGTGCGCAAGAGGATAATCAAGGATATGGACAAGGTGTTCTATCCCGACACATTTGTTGTGCCCTACTGTGAGATAGTACACGATAGAGCCATTGTTGAGGTGCTGAGAGGCTGCATAAGAGGCTGTCGCTTCTGTCAGGCAGGATATATCTACCGCCCGTTCAGAGAGAAAACCACCGACACCGTATGCAACGAAACAAAGGCGTTATGCGAAAGCACGGGCTACGAAGAGGTTTCACTGTCCTCTCTCAGCACAAGCGATTTCTCTGACATTGAAAATATGCTTGTAAAGCTGTCGGACTATACAGAGAAAGAGCGTGTGAATCTTTCCCTGCCCTCAATGAGAATTGACCGATTCAGCAGGGAGCTTATGGAGCAGATACAGAAGGTGCGCAAAAGCGGACTTACCTTTGCTCCCGAAGCAGGTACACAGCGTTTGAGAGATGTTATAAACAAAAATATTACCGAGGACGAGATATTCAGAGCCTGCCGCCTTGCATTCGAGGGCGGTTACGACGCTGTAAAGCTGTATTTTATGCTTGGACTTCCCACTGAAACGGACGAGGATATAACAGGCATAGCCGACCTTGCAAGGCGTATCACGGGACTGTTCTCGGAGGTAACGGGAAAACCGGGAAAGCGGCTTAAGATCTCAATAAGCTGTGCCACCTTTGTTCCAAAACCCTTCACGCCCTTTGAATTTGAACCCCAGGCTACCGAGGCGGAGATAAGGCATAAGCAGGATGTACTTCTTGATGCTGCAAGAAATCAGAAAAATGTCAGCGTTAGCTGGAGCAAATACAAGGTCTCCGTAATGGAAGCTGTCCTTGCAAGAGGTGACAGGCGGCTTTGCAATGTTGTTTACGACGCCTGGCAGAACGGCTGCAAGTTTGACGGCTGGGACGAGCATTATAATTACGAAGGCTGGGTAAAGGCGTTTGAGAAAAACGGCTTGGATATGGACTTCTACGCCTGCCGCAAACGTGACTTCGACGAGCTTTTCCCTTGGGATCACCTTGATTATTACGTTTCAAAGCAGTTCCTTGTAAGGGAGAACCGCACCGCACACGAGGGCGTGACTACTCCCAACTGCCGTGAAAAATGCGCCGGCTGCGGCGTGAGCAAATGTATAGGAGGGTCTTGCTTTGGATGAAAAATACGAGGTAAGAGGGGTCTTTGAGAAAAAGGACAGAGCGGTGTTCATTTCCCACCTTGACCTTTTCAGAACTATGCAGAGAGCAATGAAGCGCTCCGGCATACCCGTGTGGTACTCTCAGGGCTTTAACCCGAGGATATATCTGAATTTTCCGCTGGCGCTTTCGCTTGGGGTGGAAAGCTGCACCGAGATAATGGATTTCGAGGTAACGGAAATGCTGCCTTACGAGGATATGCTCAAAGCGCTGAACAGGGTGCTTCCCGAGGGTCTGCACTTTATTTCCATGGCGGCTCCCGTTTGCAAGAATAAGGACATAGCTTTTGCGGAGTACGAATTTGAGTTTTCCGCCGAGGGCATTAACGGAGAAGCGCTTGCCGCCGCTTTTGACAGGTTTATGGCGCTTGACAAAATCGAGGTGGAGAAGCATTCCAAGAAAAAGGGAACGGTACTTATAGATATTAAGCCCCATATAAATGTTGTTTCTTCGGAAATTACGGGGGATCACTTCAAAGACGCAATAATTTTGCCTGCAGGAATGGAGCTTAACATCAATTCCAACGTTTTTAACGAGGCTTTTATAAGATACGGCGGCATAAATAATGTTGAGATTAGTACAAAACGTACAAAAATCCTTAAAAATGACGGAGAAAAATTTGCATAATCAACATAATCGAATTTTTTGCACAAAATCTCTTGTAATTTTTATTGCAATGTGATAAAATTAAATAGCATTTGAAAATCCGTTTGCGTTTTTCTGCGCAGACGAGATTAATGCCGCCTCAAAAGGGCTGACATTAAAAGGACAGTCCGCTGCTCCGAACCGCTTTGGCGTTATGGTCTATGTAAGAACGGTTACTTGCGCGGGGTAAGAATGTCTGAAATTTTAGGAGGAAAAATATTCATGGACGCACTTAAACTTATCAGCGACAGCAGCCTCAAGAAGGACGCTCCTGTTGTAAACATCGGTGACACCGTTAAGGTTCACGTTAAGATCAAGGAAGGCGACAAGTACAGAATCCAGATCTTCGAGGGTACTGTTATCGCTAAGAAGCACGGCGGAATCAACGAGACCTTTACCGTTAGACGTGTAGCTCACGGCTGCGGCATCGAAAGAGTTTTCCCCGTACACTCTCCTGTTATCGAGAAGGTTGAGCTCGTAAGAAGCGGTAAGGTTCGCCGCGGCAAGCTCTACTACATTCGCGGAAGAGTCGGAAAGGCTGCTAAGGTCAAGGAACAGATCATCTGAGTATTTTTTAGGTTTGAAAGCCGGAAAGGGGACATATTGTCCCTTTTTTGCTATACGGCTGATGATATTATTGCGGGTCATTTATTTTATTGCGAAAGGGAGTAACGGTTATGGCAAAGTACGAGCTTAATTACGAGGTACTGGACGAGGATCCCAAGAAGAAGACCTCGGGAGCGGAAGACTTTTTTGAATGGGTGGAAACTATTATCGGCGCATTCTTTGTTGTGATCCTTATTTTTACTTTCCTGCTGCGTATTGCGGCGGTAAACGGCGAGTCTATGTTCCCCACTTTGGAGGACAAGGACAGGCTTATTGTGTCTTACCTCTTTTATACCCCTAAAAACGGCGACATCGTTATCGTTGACAACGAAAATCCCGCACTTGACAAGATCCTTGTAAAGAGAGTAATAGCTACCGAAGGTCAGACCGTTGACATTGATTTTGAAACAGGCTCCGTAAAGGTGGACGGCACAGATCTTAAGGAAGATTACATAAACGATCTTACCAAGCTGGACGAGGGCGGACACGAGTATCCCGTTACCGTTCCCGACGGATGCGTATTCGTAATGGGCGACAACCGTATGAATTCCACCGACAGCAGAAGCGGTCTTGTAGGCTTTGTTCCCGAAGAGGACGTTCTCGGCAAGGTTGTTTTCAGAATTTTCCCGTTCTCAAGCATCGGAGTACCTGCCTGAGAGCGTATTTACCGGAGGTTTGAATGACTGAAGCACCGTCTATACAGTGGTTTCCGGGTCATATGGCGAAAACTAAGAGGATGATAAAGGCTTCTCTTCCTCTTGTTGATGCTGTTGTTGAGATAATCGACGCCCGTATACCTTATTCAAGCAAAAATCCCGATCTGCAGACGCTTATCGGGGGCAAACCGAGAGTAGTTATTTTAAATAAATGCGATACAGCCGATGAAGCCGCCGTTCAGAAGTGGCTTTCATGGTACAATAATCAGGGGATAACCGCAGTTGCTACCGACTGCCGCAGCGGCAGAGGGGTCAATAAGGTCGTTCCTGCAATAAGATCCGTGCTTAAGGATATGCTGGCAAAATATGCCGCAAAGGGCATGACAGGGCGTGTTATCCACGTTATGGTGGTAGGAATACCCAATGTTGGAAAATCGTCCTTTATAAACAGGCTGGCAAAGCAGAAAAAAGCCAAGGTGGAAGACCGTCCGGGCGTTACCCTTAACAAACAGTGGGTAAAGATAGACAGCGATGTTGAGCTGCTGGATATGCCCGGCGTTCTCTGGCCTAAATTTGAGGACAAGACCGTTGGCGAGCGCCTTGCCTTTACCGGTGCGGTTAAGGACGATGTTGTGGACGTTGAAGCCCTTGCTTCAAGGCTGCTTTTTGTGCTTAACGGTATGTACATCGATGTTCTGGCTTCAAGGTACAAGATAGAGACCTCGGAGGGCGAGGATGGCTACGAGATACTTCGGAAAATAGGCAAAAGCAGAGGTATGCTCGTTTCCGGCGGAGAGATAAACACCGAACGTGCCGCAATAACCGTTCTTGACGAGTTCCGCAGCGGCAAGCTGGGCAGGGTAACTCTTGAACTGCCGGAGAAAAACTGAATCGGGGCTTGTTTATGACTTTATTTGATTATGACAGGGAGATCCGCAGGGAGCATCCCGTTTTCTGCGGCGTTGACGAAGCCGGAAGGGGACCCCTTGCCGGAGATGTGTACGCCGCTGCCGTTATTTTTGAGGACAGCGTTGTTATTGACGGAATAAACGACAGCAAGAAGCTTTCCGAAAAGAAAAGAGAACAGCTTTTTGACGAAATAACCGCAAAGGCTTCCGCTTACTGTATTGCAGCGGCAAGTGTTGAGGAAATTGAAAAGTACAATATCCTCGAAGCTACATATATTGCCATGCGCAGAGCCGTGGAGGGTCTCGGCATAAAGCCTGAGCTTGCTCTGGTGGACGGGAACCGTGTTCCGCCTATGCCCTGCAGGGTGGAAACTCTTGTAAAGGGTGACGGTACCTCCGCAAGCATTGCGGCTGCGTCTATTCTTGCAAAGGTATCAAGGGACAGATATATGCTTGAACTTGCGGAAAAATATCCTCAGTATCAGTTTGAAAGGCACAAGGGCTACGGCACCAAGCTTCATAACGAGCTTATCCTGCAGTACGGTCCCGCTCCCGTGCATAGAATGTCCTTCCTGAAAAAGCTGTACGCAAAGCAGGGGCAGTGAGCTTATGACAAGAAAGGAACTGGGGGATTTTGGCGAAAGAGTTGCCGCTTTTTACCTTGAAAAAAAGGGTTATGAAATACTCCGCCGCAACTACTGCGTTAAAGGCGGAGAGATAGATATTATTGCCAAAAAGGACGGGATAATCGCCTTTGTTGAGGTCAAGACCCGTGCGCCCGACTATATATCAGGCGGCTTTGAGGCGCTGACAAACCGCAAAAAACGCCTAATCATAAAGACCGCCGAGCAGTATTCCCTTAAACATCCCCACGAGCTTCAGCCAAGGTTTGACGCAGTTGAGATAATTACTGACGGAAAAAAAGTCACAGGATTTAATTATGTCGAAAACGCCTTTGACGGCAGCGGCATAATGACTATATTATAAAAGGATTGTTGTTTTATGTATTACAAAAGCACCAGAGACAGCAGTGTGAAGATCACATCTGCCGAAGCGATCGTACAGGGTATTTCCAAGGACGGCGGACTTTTCGTTCCCTCCGAGATACCGTCTATAACAATGGACGAGATAGTTAAGCTGGGGGATATGAGCTATTCCGAAAGAGCTGCTTATATCTTCTCAAAGTATCTTACCGACTTTACCGATGCCGAGATAAGATACTGCACCGACAACGCTTATACAAGCAAGAACTTCGCTACCGAAAACATTGCGGAGATCTCTCACCTTTTTGACGGTACCTACATTCTTGAACTGTGGCACGGTCCTACCTGTGCATTCAAGGATATGGCGCTCCAGATACTTCCTTATCTTCTTACGACCTCCGCAAAGAAGATAAACATTGACAAGAAGATAGTTATCCTCGTTGCAACCTCCGGCGACACGGGCAAGGCTGCTCTTGAAGGCTTTGCAGACGTTCCGGGAACACAGATAATGGTATTCTATCCCGAGGACGGCGTAAGCCCTATGCAGAAGCGCCAGATGACCACTCAGGACGGCGAAAACGTCGCAGTATGCGCTCTTAAGGGCAACTTTGACGACTGCCAGACAGGCGTTAAGCAGATATTCGGCAACGCTGAGATCGCTGCAAAGCTTGAAGAAAACAAGCTGATGTTCTCAAGTGCAAATTCCATCAACTGGGGACGTCTTGCTCCGCAGATAATCTACTACATTTCCGCTTATGCAACTCTCGTAAAGGACGAGGAGATAAAGGCAGGGGATAAGATAAACGTTGTTGTTCCCACAGGCAATTTCGGCAACATTCTTGCCGCTTACTATGCTAAGAACATGGGTCTGCCCGTAAACAAACTCATCTGCGCATCCAATACCAACAAGGTGCTCACCGACTTCATCAACACAGGTGTTTACGACAGAAACAGAGATTTCGTTACAACTATCTCTCCCTCCATGGATATTCTTATTTCAAGCAACCTTGAACGTCTGCTTTATCTTATGTGCGGTCAGAATGACGCTCAGATAAGAGAATGGTTCGGTTCTCTTGCAAAGACAGGCAGATATGAAGTTACAGACGATATAAAGGCTAAGCTCAAGGCTGATTTCGCAGCAGGCTTCTGCACAGACGATGAAACAAAGGCTGAGATAAAGAAGATATACGACAAGTATTCCTACACTCTCGATACACATTCCGCAGTTGCAGTCAAGGTCTATGAGGATTACAAGGCTGCTACCGGCGACGACACCAAGACAGTTATCGCTTCCACCGCAAGCCCCTACAAGTTCAGCGCAAGCGTTCTTGAAGCTATCGACGGCAAGAAGCCCGAAATGGACGAATACGCTATGATAGACAGGCTCAACGAGCTTTCCGGCTATGAGATCCCCGAATCCCTTGCCGCTCTTAAGACAAAGCCTGTACGCTTCAGCGGAGTTATCACCAAGGAAGAGCAGAAGGACTACGTTCTTAAAGAACTTGGTCTGTAAATAAAACGGATGTCGCTTTATGCAATAGCCGATCTGCATCTTTCGCTGTCGGTGAACAAGCCTATGAATATTTTTGAAGGCTGGGACGATTACGTTGAACGGCTGACGGAAAACTGGCAGAGGACAGTTTCTCCCGAAGATACGGTGGTCGTTCCCGGCGACATTTCCTGGGCAATGAACCTGAGCGAGGCCAAGGCGGATTTCGAGTATATAAACAAACTGAACGGACATAAGGTGATACTCAAGGGCAACCACGACTATTGGTGGAATTCCATGAAGAAAATGCAGAACTTTCTTGATGTGAACGGCTTTGATACTATCACGATACTTCACAACACCTACTATCCCTACGGTGAATACGGAATATGCGGAACAAGAGGCTGGATAAACGAACCCGGCGTTCCTGCGGATGCAAAGATAATTGCCAGAGAGGCAGGCAGGCTTGAAGCCTCTGTCCTGTCTGCGGTGAAGGACGGCAAAATACCTCTGGTTTTCCTGCATTATCCTCCCGTTTACGCAGGGGACTGCAATAGGGAGATACTTGACGTTATGGTAAAATATGGCGTTAAGACCTGCTTTTACGGTCACCTCCACGGAAAAGCCCACCGTATAGCCGTCTGCGGAGAACATGACGGGATAAATTATCAGCTTGTTTCGGGCGATTTTGTGCAATTTTGCCCTAAATTGGTGATGTGAATTGTTTATAACGTGGAAAAATCGGCTGAAATATAGTAATAAAGAAAAATATATGATATAATCAAACATATGTTGTTTTAAAAATGGAGGACGTTTATAATGAGTTTAGTATCAACAAATAAAATCGAAGCAAACAAGTATGAGCTGGAAGTCAGCGCTGATGCTGCACAGTTTGAAGAAGCTATCGAAAAGGCTTACAGAAAAGCAAGAAAGAATATTACAGTAAAGGGCTTCAGAAAGGGCAACGCTCCCAGAAAAATGGTTGAAAAGCTCTACGGCGATAACGTGTTCTTCGAGGACGCTGCAAATGAGCTTATCCCCGTTGTTGTTGTTCCTGCACTGGAGGAAGAAAAGCTTGAACTGGTAACAACTCCCGATATCATCGTTACCGCTATCAGCAAGGAAGGCGGCGTTACTTACAAGGTAACTGCTACAGTTAAGCCCGAAGTTGAAATTTCCGATTACAAGGGTATAACCGTTAAGAAAGCTGTCAATGCTGTAACAGACGAGGATGTTAACAAGGCTATCGACGCTCTCAGAGAGAGAAACGGCAGAATGATCACAGTTGAGGACAGAGCTGCTGCTAAGGGCGATATTGTTGTTATTGATTTTGAAGGCTTCAAGGACGGCGTTGCTTTTGAAGGCGGTTCCGAAAAGAATTATGAGCTTTCTCTCGGTTCCGGTCAGTTTATTCCCGGCTTTGAGGAGCAGGTAGTAGGAAAGAACACCGGCGATGAGTTCACAATCAACGTTACTTTCCCCGAAAACTATCAGATGAAGGATCTTGCAGGTCAGCCTGCTGAGTTCAAGATCAAGCTCCACGAGATCAGAGCTAAGGAGCTTCCCGAGCTTGACGATGAATTCGTTAAGGACGCAACAGATTTCGATACTCTTGACGAGCTGAAGGCTGATTACAGAAAGAAGCTTGAAGACAATGCTGAAAAGGCTGCTGAGAATGCTGCAGAAAACGAGCTTTTTGAAACTCTTATCACAAAGATGACAGCTGAGATCCCTCAGGTAATGTTTGAGAACAAGATCGACGAGATGGTTCGTGATTTTGAAATGCGTATCTCACAGCAGGGACTTACTCTCGATATGTATCTTACTTACCTCGGTATGGATAAGGACGCTTTCAGAAAGAGCTTTGCAGAACGTGCAGAGAGAGAAGTAAAGGTAAGACTTGCTCTTGAAAAGATCGCAAAGCTTGAAAACGTTGAGATCACAGACGAAAAGGTTGAAGAAGAGTTCAACGATCTGGCTGCAAGGTACAATATGACCGCAGATCAGGTAAAGAGCTACATCAGCGTTGAGGCTCTTAAGGAAGACCTCGCTGTTGCAGAGGCTGCAAAGATCGTTAAGGACAGCGCTAAGTTTGAAGGCTAAAAAATAATTTTAAAATTTACGGGGCAAACCATCTTTCTTTGGAAGGGTGGTTTGCGCCTGTTAAAGACAATTGATTTTTATGTCCCGAAATGTCGAGGACAGGTCGGGCAGACAATGAAAGTGAGGTTAAGACTTATGAGCCTGGTGCCATACGTTATTGAACAGACCGGACGCGGAGAGCGTTCCTACGATATTTTTTCAAGACTTCTCAACGACAGAATAATCGTTCTTTCCGAAGAAGTTTCCGACGCTTCCGCAAGTATTGTTATCGCACAGCTTCTTCACCTTGAGGGTCAGGATCCCGAAAAGGACATCTGTATGTATATCAACAGCCCCGGTGGTTCCGTTACCGCAGGTCTTGCCATTGTTGACACTATGAACTATATCAAGTGCGACGTTTCCACTATCTGCATGGGTCTTGCCGCTTCAATGGGTTCGCTCATTCTTTCTTCCGGCGCAAAGGGCAAGAGAATGGCTCTGCCCAATTCCGAGATCCTTATCCACCAGCCTCTTATCGGCGGCGGCGGACTTTCGGGACAGTGCACCGATGTAAAGATACACGCAGACCACCTTGTAAGAACAAGAGAAAAGCTCAATCAGATACTTGCCGACAACACAGGCAAGTCCATTGACATCATCAAGCAGGATACCGAGCGCGACAACTATATGTCCGCCGAGGAAGCCGTTGAATACGGTCTTATAGACAAAGTTATCTCAAAAAGATAAGTCTGGAGTTGGATTATGGCGGATAAAATGTTAAAAAGATGTAATTTCTGCGGCAAACCCGAAAATAAAGTCCAGAATATGTTTTCGGCAGGCAACTGCAATATCTGCGACGACTGCGTGGTTTACTGCTATGAAATGCTTGTGGGCAACGACCTGATACCCGACAAAGCTCTTGCCGGACGTACTTCGGGCGCAAAGCCTGCAAAGGGACCCGTTAAGCTGATAAAGCCTGCGGAGATAAAGAAAATACTTGACGAGTATGTTATCGGTCAGGATGCTGCAAAGACAACGCTGGCTGTTGCGGTTTACAACCACTATAAGAGAATAAACAGCGTAAGCGCAGATACGGGCGATGTTGAGATACAGAAGAGCAACGTGATCCTTCTCGGACCTACGGGCGTGGGCAAAACTTACATTGCCCAGACTCTTGCCAAGATACTTGATGTGCCTTTTGCCATTGCCGACGCTACGACCCTTACCGAGGCAGGCTATGTTGGCGACGACGTTGAAAACGTGCTTGTAAGACTTCTTCAGGCGGCTGATTTTGACGTTGAAGCTGCTCAGAGAGGCATTATTTACATTGACGAGATAGATAAAATTTCCAGAAAGTCGGAGAATACCTCCATTACACGAGATGTAAGCGGCGAGGGCGTTCAGAAGGCTTTGCTTAAAATAATCGAGGGTACAGTCTCAAACGTTCCTCCCCAGGGCGGAAGAAAGCACCCCAATCAGGAATTTATCCACGTTGATACAAAGAATATACTTTTCATCTGCGGCGGCGCATTTGACGGACTTGATAAGGTGATACAGAAAAGAACGGAATCCTCTTCTCTCGGCTTCGGCGCTGAGATAAAGTCAAAATCGGAAAAGCAGAAGGGCATTTACAAGGACGTTGTTTCCCAGGATCTTGTAAAGTACGGCATCGTTCCCGAGCTTGTGGGACGTCTGCCCGTTATCACCGTTCTTGACGAGCTTGACGAGGAGGCGCTTATCCGTATTCTTCAGGAGCCGAAAAACGCCCTTATCAAGCAGTACAAGAAGCTGTTTGAAATGGACGGCATAGAGCTTAACTTTGACGAAGGCGCTCTTAAAGCAATTGCCCATAAGGCGATAGACAAGGACACAGGCGCAAGAGGTCTGAGAGCCATAGTTGAAAAAATACTTATGCCCGTTATGTTTGAAGTACCTTCTCAGCCTGACGTATGCAGCGTTACCATTACGGAAGCCTGCGTAAATGATGGTGCCAAGCCTGAGATAAAGACAGGCAAAAAGTCTGTTGTGAAAAAATAAGAAAATTTGTAATTTAATTTCAGAAAAACCCGAAAAATGCAGAAAAAATGTGTTTTTCGGGTTTTTTTCGGGCTTTTATAGGCTTTTTTGCAGTAAAACAGAGGATTTAATGCAATAATTACGGAATAAAGGCGATAAAAACTAAAATTTATATAAAAAATTGTGACTTGCAAAAAAATGTTTTTTCATATATAATGTATAGGTATTAGTTTATACGGTGAAATACTGTTTTTTGCCGGCAGTCCGGACTTCCGCCGAGGTACGGACGGCAGATATAATGCTTCGGCGGAGAAACGGGGCTTAAAATGAGAACAAAAGCAGTTGAAGTGAATATGCCCATGCTTGCGGTAAGGGGACTTGTTGTTTTCCCGGGCGCAGTTATGCACTTTGACGTTTCAAGAGAAAGATCGGAAACTGCTTTGAAAGCTGCTTTAAGCGACGATAAGCTTATATTCCTGACAGCTCAGAGAGATAATTCGGTTGAAGAACCTGAAATAAAAGATCTTTATCAGATAGGAACCGTTGCGGAGATACTTCAGATACTTAAAACTCCCGACAACATAACAAGAGTGCTGGTTGAGGGCAAATACAGGGCGAAGCTCGTTAATATTGACAAGTCAAAGCCGCACCTTGCCGCAGATATAAAGAAGATGCCCAATTGTATCAGATCAAAGGGCGAGGACGTTGAGACCGACGCTGTTATAAGGGCAATAAAGACCGCCTTTGAGCAGTACTGCCGCTATATGCCCAAGATGCCCAAGGAGCTGGTGGTTTCGGTGCTTAACGAGAACGACCCGGAAAAATTCTTCGATGCGGTCACTCACAATATAGTGCTGCCCGTTGAGGATAAGCAGGCGCTTCTTGAGGAAAACTATCTTATTTCAAGGCTTGGTATGCTCCTTGCAATGCTTTCAAGAGAGGTTGAAGTCCTTGACATTGAGTACAGCATTCAGAACAAGGTGCGTGAACAGATAGACAACGGACAGAGGGAGTATTACCTCCGTGAACAGATGAGAGCCATTGCCTCACAGCTTGGCGAGGACGAAAGTGTTCAGGACGAGGTGGAGGATTACACCGACAGGATAGAAGAACTGAAGCTTGCTCCCGAAATTGAAGAAAAGCTTATGAGAGAAGTGTACAGGCTGATGAAAATGTCACCGTCCTCTCAGGAGGCTTTTGTTGTAAGAAATTACCTTGATACGATACTTGAACTGCCGTGGAATAAAACCACAAAGGACAAAACAGACGTTGTAAAAGCCAGAGCGCAGCTTGACAAGGATCATTTCGGAATGGAGAAGGTCAAGGACAGGATAGTTGAAAACATTGCTGTCCGTGCGCTTCAGCCTGAGCTTAAAGGTCAGATAATCTGCCTTGTGGGACCTCCGGGCGTGGGTAAGACCTCTATCGGCAAGTCCATTGCAAAGGCTCTGGGCAGAAATTATGCAAGAGTTTCCCTTGGCGGTATTCGTGACGAGGCTGATATAAGAGGTCACAGAAAGACCTATGTGGGCGCAATGCCCGGCAGGATAATCACCGCCGTGAAAAATGCCGGAAGCTCCAATCCGCTTATTCTTCTTGACGAGATCGACAAGATGACAAGCGATATGAGGGGAGATCCGTCCTCGGCGCTCCTTGAAGTCCTTGACAGCGAGCAGAACAATACGTTCAGAGACCACTTCATTGAGGTGCCATTCGACCTGAGCAACGTTCTTTTCGTTACAACGGCAAACACTACACAGACAATCGACGCTCCGCTCCTTGACCGTATGGAGGTAATTGAGCTTACAAGCTATACAAGAGAGGAAAAGTTCCATATTGCCAAGGAACACCTTATCCCCAAGCAGCTTAAAAAGCACGGCTTAAAGGCTTCTATGCTGAAAATCGCAGACAGCGCAGTTTACGCCGTTATTGACAGCTACACCAAAGAAGCCGGAGTGCGTTCCCTTGAACGTGTGATAGCTTCACTTTGCAGAAAGGCTGCAAAGGAAATAGTTGCGGACGAGGTCAAAAAGGTAAGCGTTACGGCTAAAAATATAGAAAAGTACCTTGGCGTTAAAAAGTACCTTGACGACGACCTTGCAAAGAAAAACGAGGTGGGAGTTGTTAACGGTCTTGCGTGGACTTCCGTGGGCGGCGTTATTATGCCCCTTGAAGCAATAGTCCTTGACGGAAAGGGTACAATAGAGACCACAGGCTCCCTTGGCGACGTAATGAAGGAAAGCGCAAAGCTGGCTGTTAGCTACGTCCGCTCGGTGGCTTCAAAGTACGGCATTTCTCCCGATTTCTACAAGGATAAGGACATACATATCCACGCTCCCGAGGGCGCAACACCCAAGGACGGACCCTCCGCAGGCGTTACAATGACAACTGCACTGGTGTCGGCTCTGTCGGGTATTCCCGTCCGCTGCGATATTGCAATGACAGGGGAGATAACTCTCCACGGCAAGGTGCTTCCCATAGGCGGACTTCGTGAAAAGACCATGGCTGCTTACAAGGCAGGCATGAAAACCGTTATTATCCCCAAGGGCAACAAGGGCGACCTTGAAGAGGTGGACGAGACGGTAAAGAACGGTCTGAACTTTATCTATGCGGAGACCCTTACGGACGTTCTCGACAACGCTCTTGCAGGAAAGCCGTCGGATATAAAAAAGAAGAAGGAAGAAATAATTATCCCTCCCGTCAAAACGGATGGACACGCTTCCGAAAACAGTCTTCGATCATAATAAAAAGCGCAGCAGGGCGGCAAAGCAGCCGTTCTGCATATGCGCATATTGTCGATTAATGGAAAAATATTCTGCGGAAAGGAGAAAACTGTATGAATTTTAACAGCGCTGAATTTTACGCTGCTTACGGCGAGTACAAGCAGCTCCCTCCGGCAGAAAAAACAGAGTTTGCCTTTGCCGGGCGTTCAAACGTGGGAAAATCATCTCTTATAAACAAGATATTCAACAGGAAGTCCCTTGCGAGAGTGTCTTCCGTTCCGGGAAAAACGGCGACTATCAATTTCTATAAGGTGGATAACTGCTTTATGGCTGACCTGCCGGGCTACGGCTATGCAAAGATAGCGAAAAGCGACAAGCTGCGGTGGTCAAGCCTTATCGAGGGGTATCTTATGTCGGGAAGAGACATTGCGCTTATTTTCCAGCTTATAGATATGCGCCACCCTCCCTCGGCGGACGACCTGCATATGATAAACTTTATGATAGACAACGAGCTGCCTTTCGTTATAATCTTTACAAAGGCGGACAAGCTGAACAAAACAGAAAGAGCCGCCCGTATGGAGGGGTTCAGAAAAGAGATAGAATATTTCGACGACATCACCACGGTCGAATTTTCAGCCGTTACGGGCGAGGGCGTTGAAAAAATAAGAAGCATTATTGAGGAAGTTTCCGCAGAATAAAACTGCGGTGGAAAAGAGAGGTCGAGTTAAAATGTTTGTATCGGAAAATCTCAGCGTAAACGAAAAAGGTCATCTTGCCGTAAGCGGCGTTGATACGGTTGACCTTGCAGCACAGTACGGCACACCCCTTTATGTTATGGACGAGGAAGTTATTCGCAGCGCCTGCCGCCGTTTCAAGAAGTCCATTGACAGCTTTTACGGCGGAGCAGGTCTTGTATGCTACGCAAGCAAGGCGTTCTGCTGCCGTGAGATGTGCAGGATAATGAAGGACGAGGGCATAGGTCTGGACGTTGTTTCGGGCGGAGAGCTTTACACCGCTGCAAGCGTTGATTTCCCTATGGAGAACATCTGCTTCCACGGAAACAACAAGACAGACGAGGAGCTTACCCTTGCTCTTGAAAAAAAGGTGGGCAGAATTATCGTTGACAACATATTTGAGCTTGAAAGATTGAACGCTCTTGCTGAAAAAGCAGGTGTTACGGCGAATATTATGTACCGTATCAAGCCCGGCATTGACGCTCACACCCATAATTTCATAAGAACGGGTCAGATAGACAGCAAGTTCGGCTTCGCCCTTGAAACGGGAGAGGCTTTTGAGGCGGTTAAAAAGGCAATTGAGCTTAAAAATATAAATCTTGCAGGACTTCACTGCCATATCGGAAGCCAGATATTCGATATCGACCCCTTTGTTCACGCAGCAGAGGTAATGCTTGGCTTTATCGCAAAGATAAAGAACGAGCTTGGCTTTGAAGTAAAGCAGCTCAACCTTGGCGGCGGCTTCGGCATAAAGTACACAAACAGCGATAATCCTGCGCCCTTTGAAAATTATATGGAAAAAGTTTCCGTAAAGGTCAAGGAAGTGTGCGAAAAGGAAAATATCAGCCTGCCCTTTATCATTATTGAGCCGGGCAGATCAATTGCCGCACCTGCAGGTCTTACCCTTTACACCGTTGGAGGAATCAAGAATATCCCCAATATCCGCACCTACGTTTCCATTGACGGCGGAATGTGCGACAACCCACGTTATGCGCTGTACAAGTCGGAATACGATATTGAGGTCGCAAATAAGGCAGGCGAGCCTAAGACCGAGAGCATTACCCTTGCAGGCAAGTGCTGCGAAAGCGGTGACCTTATCGGTGAAAATATGCCTGTTCAGCATATTGAAGTGGGTGATACGGTGGCTGTTCTTGCAACGGGCGCTTATAACTACTCTATGTCCTCCAACTATAACAGGATACCCAAGCCTGCCGTTGTAATGGTCAAGGACGGCAGCTCCAGAGTTGTTGTTAAGAGAGAAACAATGGAAGATATTATCCGTAACGACCTTTGATTTATACTAATAACCATTTAACCTATGGATAAAATACGGCGGCTATAATACGCCCACTCTGCGTCAAACTCCCTTGACAGGCGGTAGCCTGCCTGCGGTCGTCTTCAAGGTAAACAAGTTTACCTGATTGGTCGTATTCTATCCACCGTCTTTATCCATAGAACAAATGGTTATTAGTATTAAAGCTGTTTGATAGTTGCCGGACGGGGGAAGCTTCGTTCGGCTTATTTTTATAAAAATTTCGTATAACCTCTTTACTTTTTCACTATAATATGCTAAAATGTAGATATTGTGTAAGAATGTGCGGCGCAGCAATGTGCTTTATTATTTTTGAACGGAGTGGTTATTAATGAACAGCAAGTTCAGAGGAGAACAGATGGACGAGCTTTTTAAGGCTGTCCTTACTCTTGAAACAGTTGACGAGTGCTATGCTTTTTTCGGCGATATGTGCACCGTTCTTGAGCTTCAGAATTTCGCTCAGAGAATACAGGTTGCAAAAATGCTTATGAGCAAGAATGTTTACAGCGATATTGTGGCTACTACAGGCGCAAGCACCGCTACTATCAGCAGAGTTAACAGAACTCTTACTCAGGACGATAACGGCGGCTACGCTCTCGTTTTCAAGCGCCTTAAAGAGCAGGAAGAAGCAGAAAAGAACGGAAATAAGTAATGAGCGGTTACGGCAGCTTTGCGTATTATTACGACCGTCTTACGCAGAATATATCCTATAAACAAAGAGCGGAATACTTCGATACCCTCGTAAAAATGCACGGCGGAAAAAAGAATATACTTCTTGACCTTGCCTGCGGTACGGGCAGCCTTTCCGAAGAGTTCAGCCGTATGGGCTACGACGTTATTGCCGTAGACGGCTCGGAGGAAATGCTGAACGAGGCTCTTGACAAAAAATTTGACAGCGGACTTAATATACAGTATCTTTGTCAGGATATGACGGAGCTTGATATGTTCGGCACTATCGACGTTACGGTGTGCGCTCTGGACAGCCTGAACCACCTGCCCGATCTTGAAGCTGTGAGAAAGACGGTGGAAAGGGTGTCCCTTTTCTGTGAACCCCGGGGACTGTTCCTGTTTGATATAAACACGCCCTACAAGCACCGGAATGTTCTCGGAAACAATACCTTCGTTTACGACCTTGAGGATGTTTACTGCATCTGGCAGAATACCTACTGCGAAGAGGACAACAGGGTGGATATGAGCCTTGATTTCTTTGAAAGGCTTGAAAACGGCGACTATAAACGGTATGAGGAGGACTTTTCCGAGATAGCTTTCGGCTGTGATGTAATGGAAAAGATACTTGCTGACAGCGGCTTTGATGTAGTGGGGAAGTATGATTACGATACCTTTGAGCCTGCTAAGGAAAACAGTGAAAAGATCGTTTATGCGGCTAAAAAAATACGTTAGTTTATTCCATTTGCTTGGCGGCGAATGGAATTTTCTCTGAAATACGAAAGGATAATAAAAATGGCTAAAGTTGTAAGAGCAATTTCAAAGGACGCTTCTGTCGTTGCAACAGCGATAGACGCAAAGGACATAGTTTCCGAGATAGAACGCATACATCAGACCTCGGCGGTGGTAACGGCGGCTCTTGGCAGGCTTTCGATAGCCGCTTCGCTTATGGGTATGGGGCTGAAAGGGGACAACGACTCCCTTACCCTGCGCCTTAACGGCAACGGTCCTGCAGGAGCGCTTATAGCCGTTGCAGACAGCAGGGGGAACGTTAAATCCTACGTCAGCAACCCTGTTGTGGAGATACCCCTTAATCAGTACGGCAAGCTGGACGTTGCGGGAGCGGTGGGAAAGGACGGCACGCTCTCCGTTGTAAAGGATCTGGGTCTGAAAGAGCCTTATTCCGGTCAGATACCTATCGTTTCGGGAGAGATAGCCGAGGATATTGCAAGCTATTTTGCGGTCAGCGAGCAGATACCTACCGTGTGCGGACTGGGCGTTCTTGTTAATCCCGACCTGAGCGTAAATTCCGCAGGCGGTTATCTTATCCAGCTTCTGCCCTTTGCCGACGAAGCCTGCATAGATGTGCTTGAAAAGAATGTTAAGGAGCTTCCTTCCGTTACTCAGATGCTCAGTTCGGGCGTTACGGCGGAGGAAATGGCGTTAAAAGTTCTTGACGGATTGGAGCCGAATGTTCTGGATGAGCTGGAATGTGCATATAAATGTGATTGCAGCAGGGAAAGAGTTGAAAGGGCACTTATAAGCCTTGGCAGGGAGGAATTGACAAAAATGGCGGAGGAAGAGGAAAAAGTTGAGGTGTGCTGCCATTTCTGCGGTAAAAAATACAATTTTACAAGAGACGAGATACTTTATCTGAAAAAATAAAAATTTTTTTCAAAAAGCTATTGACAAACAGAAATATATAGTGTATAATAAATATCGTCGCTTGGGAGTGCTGATGCAAAGGCGCTTCTGAGAACGATATGTGGGAGCATAGCTCAGCTGGGAGAGCATCTGCCTTAC
>JALEJQ010000054.1 GCA_022769565.1 Oscillospiraceae bacterium | reverse complement strand
GCTGATGACAGAGTAATGGGCGGCATCAACAAGGCGAAAAAGCTTACTCAGACCGTTCAGAACAGTACATATACAACTGATAACGGCGATGAAAAGCCTCGCATTGTTGTAAGTACACTTTGTCCGAACAGCGATAAGGCTTTTGACACGGATAGCTATGCCTATAAGCTTGCGGCACTTTCGGGCGGTATAGCTGTAACCGGGGTTGATATGGTTGAAGAAACAGAAATGCAGGTTGCTACTGTTGAAATGGTTGGATATTTATCAAGCGGAAGTAAGAACAGCACTTCGGGAACTGTGACCAAGAGTTTGAAGCAAGTTCTCGGTGAGGGTAATGAAGGTGTTTATAATGTTATATCTTCTGCCGGATGGACTACAATTAAGCTTAATAAACCATTAACTGAGGACTCTGACGAAGACTATGATAAAGATGGTTTATCCGACTGGGATGAAGTTAATACTACTTTAATTTATAATATGTATGTTAAGCATAATCATAGCTATACACCTATTATTAAGGCTTCTTATTTACCAACATTAGCTGATTGCAACGAGTATTATAAAAATTCTGAAAATCAAAAGTTTTATGTTGAAAGTGGATATGATTTGTTTGAACAGTATATGCGCGATAAGTTACTGAAGGATGGTGTTGCAGAGGAAAATATTTATAAAGAAATTGATAAAACTCGTATCTTGCCGATTAACTCCGACCCAACTAATGTTGATAGTGATGGGGATGATTATACTGATTATGATGAGAAGTATATATATATGACAAATCCACTTGTTAAAGATAGTCATATTATAAAAACATTTTATTACGATGATAATGGATATATGGCTAATGAATATGAATATTACGATAAGCTTGAATGGGCAATTTCAGATGAAGATTTTATATGCACATCAACTATGAACAAAAGCCAATTTGTAAAGATATTAATTAGAAAAGGCGTTAATCAACAAGATGCAGAAATTTTGTATGAAAAATGCATAAATTTTGAGCATAATCCTTCTATAATTTATTCGGATTCGAGTAAGCAATATGGAAAAGAATACAAACAATTATTACGGGCATGGATGAATGCCAATGGCTATGATAAACGTAATGGGATAAATCCAGAAATTATGTTATCAACATGGAAATGGGAAAGTGGATATGCATATACTAATTGTTTTGGAGTTAGAGGTGGAACAGGTGAATCTTTTGCTGAACAGATAGATTCATGTATAATAAATTATTTAAACAAATATTATTTTGCATTATATACGCAGAATATAGAAAATAAAGAATTAATAGCATATATTAATGATGTTGAAAAAACATTTAATCCATGTAATGCGGCAATGTATAGTAGGTGCATATATAATACGGATAACTTTCTTACTTGGAAAGTTTGGCATGATACAATTGTAAATAAACAATGGTAAAATGAATTAATTACATAAAAGAGGTGTGGTAATGAAATATAAGTTAATATTGCTTTTTTTAGCAATATGTATAAGTTTTTGTTCTTGCGGAAAGCTTACCGGAGATACATCTGATATAAATAATGAATCATTTGGTTTAAATGCTGCCGAAAAAGAAGAAAATGATATTATATCAACATACAATGAGGATAATGACGTTGTTTCGGAACCGCCACTTGCTGTTTCAATATATACATTTACAGAAGACTTTCCAAGCTTATGCGGAAAAACATTGCTAATAGAGTTAATTGAAAGCAGTGATGGCAGCTATGATTCTGAAGATAAGTTTAATGGAAATTTTGAATTTCGAATAACGGAAAGTGATATTACATCAAATTATGAAAAGAATTATAATGATATTATAAGCTGCAAAATGCATTTTGAATTTGATGACAAATTTGATTTGAATGTTACTGATTATAATGATGATGGCAATCCGGATTTTGCAATTAATCAATGGGGTTCATTATCGGGCGGAACGAATTGTTACTTGTTTTCTGTTACACAGGAAGGCAAGGTAACTGATCTTCGAGTTGATGCATATCAAGAACAACAAGCTTCATTATGGTTACCTAAAATGTATCGAACATATTACTCACCTGTTTTCAAAAAAGAAGGTGACAATATGTTTAGTGTAGAATATTATACATTCGGAGGGGTTAATGAAGAAGAAATCCCGTTAATTCCTTCTGGAATAATGGACAAGTGGTTTTCGGATGAAAAACATAGCAATTATACGTTCTCCGAATTTACATTAAAAAATATATACCTGTGGACAAATGATTCAATTACGCTTATAGAGCAACAAATTTTAGAGCCTAATGGGGAGGTGTGGTTTCCTTAATGATATTTATACAAAGCTTATGTAGCATTTTATTTGTTTTATTTGGTGCATTAGATTTTTAATATAATATCACACGGATATGTCAAAGATGGGCGGTATGATTTTATACGTCCATCTTTGAATATATGCTATATGTTATAAGGGGAGATTAAAGTGGAAAAAGGAGAGAATAACCTATGAAAAAACTGATGACAAAAATATTTATTATAAGTATTATATTATTAGGCTTTACATCATGTTCATCCAATAACAATATAACCCAACGAAATTTATTTACTGAAATTGATTCAGAAATAATTTCAAATGCTACAAACGAAAACCATTTAGAATCAGTAGAGAATCAAGATTCAATCGAAGAAAAATCGCAAGTTATAAATCAAAATATAAATACAGTTGTTAATCAACCAATAATGAATGAGGTAACATTTGAATTGAGTGAAAAATTGATTGGCAGATATGAAGTGGCTGATTATCCCGAATTATATTTTGAGATAAAACCTAATGGTGAATTGGAAATAACAATTATGACTTTTGATGGAATTGCTGAGTATAAAAACAGTAATGAACTTATTCTTACCGCATTCTATCAAGAAGACACACAAACAACGATTAGTTTTAGTCTTATTGGTGGCTCTGAAACTTTTCCGGGGGGGTACTTATCGCTTGATTTTATAGGAGACAGTGATTGCAAATATTTTAGGAGAATAGATGAATATTATAAAGATGAAAAATACGTTAAGGCTGAATAAATATAAATACACTATAAAGGACAACCATTATATCCACCAATCCAAACCCCCAATTTTGAAAAACAAGCCGTGTAAATGCATATAACCCATAAAAATTTGACAATAATAAAGTTGTAGCCAAACAAGGCAACACTTAGGTGCACTCCGATACAAGGCGTGTAATAAATCAGAGAAAAATCAGTACATCGGCGTTGCTCTTGCTATAAATTCATGCATCTTCTTGCGAATGAATATAGGGCTGTTAATCTGTTCTTAAAATAATTACAAGCTGAGAATATGCAAGCCCTCAGTCATGACCAAGCATAGTCCGCTTTACAGTGCGTATTTGATAATTTATCCATATTATGAAAAAATATATTTGAAAGGAAAATATTATGTTAAATCTCATATTAAAAATTTATATGAATTATAAAAAAGAAAATTTCAAGAAAGTATGGAAACGTATTAGGCAGTTGCCCATACATATTATTGCTTTATTTATTGTTATATTAATCAGTGCTATATTAAGTTTTGCAGCAAAAGCTATATCAGCAAATTCAATCTTGTGTTGGATATTAATGGCTGTTGAATTAGGCTCTACCATTGTTTTAGGGTTTTCTTCTGAAAAGCACTCTGTAGATAATAGTACCGAAAATATGAATGAATATATAAATGATTGTCAAATTCTGTACAAAGAAGTGTTTCAAAACTATTTTAAATCTAAAGAAAAATTGAACATTTTGCTTGACAGAGCAAATGATGAAATTGCTAAACTTCAAATTAAGATTGATAAGAAATATGATGATTTAAAGAAATTAAATCAGATTTTAATTATTCCCATTATACTGGCAATAATAAAAGCTTTGTGGGATTCGACATCGAATATATCTGTATTGATGGAAACATCTCTGATTGCAATTATGATATATTTAACTATATATGCAGTTACAATTGCGGCAATAGCATTAATAAATTATGATATTGTTAGGCAAAAAGACAAATTACAAAGCTTTGTGGATGATTTACAGGGAATCATTGATGTAATGGATACTTTTGCGCTTTCGGACAATATGTTAATCTCCAATGAAGAAGCAGAAGTCAATAATTAAAACGTTATAACTGTAACTATATTGAAGATTTAATGACAATAGAAGATGATAATTCATAGCACCATAAAAGTTATTTGTGTTAAATATAATTTTTTTCTTATTTTATAGCATCTGCAAATCACCCCATCAAAACAATAAAAATAGTCAACTATTTGTCCGACTCAAGTGTATACTAACAACTATATAATAACAATGTAACCGTCCTCGGATATTACTCCAAGGGCGGTATGTTATTTAAGTATATATAGTACCCGCCAACCCCACCCACAACTTACCAACAGAATAAAAAAGTGGTAGCTCCGAAAGAAACTGCAGTCTGTCGAAAAAGTCAGCCGAAAAGGCTGACTTTTTTGCATAAATGTGGTATAATATACAAGGATGATATCCTGATAAAATAAAAGATGCAAAATTAAAGACATATGTTGAAAAAGGCTTATTTTTTGACAAAACTAATAGATTTCAATCCGTTGAGGAAATGTAAAGAGAATTTAGAGAAATATAAGATAAAAATCAAAATGAGCACCACTTGCTGTGATGCTCTTTTGCTCAAACAACGTAAAATCGGCATTTCTGACCGTGGATACCCTGTGATTATGGGCGTTCCCGTTATATATTTTGTCATCCGTCTATTTGAGCGGAGGGCTTTTCACACAAGCTGAATATTTCTGATTTATCGGGCGATTTTACCAATAATGCAGTATAAGAGCACATAGACATTAAACTTCGATAAAATCCGACCGCACAAAGCACTTCTGCGTAAGATTATTTATGCTTTTTTCCTCCGCTGCGATCAATAAGCAAACACAATAAAATGCTTTCTGCGAGCATCATAAGTATAATAATAAAAGTTTTTGCATTACTTTCAGAATCAATTTCCCAAGGTGTTATTGCGCATAATAGAATGTCATTGACCCAAAAACCCACAACAAAAATGAAAAGGAAAACAAAGCCATCTACTAAGCAGCCGAAAAAATCCGGATGACCTCCCGAACTCCCGTTATTACCCGAAAGATCATCATCTATATCATCATATACATCGTCACGCCAGTCTGTTTTTCCGTCAGAATTGTAATCTCTGAAAGCCATTGTTTATGCCCCCTTTGTTGCCTTGGGCTTACTTTTATATGGTATCACAACTTTTAAATAATGTCAATAAAGAAGAATAAGCATAACACCGCCTTTTAAAACAAGATAAAAATCAATAAATATGTCACACAAAACAGCATATTATGTGTTATCATATTTATGTATGTGTTCAATTTTAAAGACATAACCTTTACAGCAAAGGAGTGATACGGCTATGGAAAAACATTATGAGCTTGATATGTGCAGCGGTCCGATACTGAAAAAAATGCTGATATTTACCCTGCCGCTTATGCTGTCAAGTGTTCTGCAGCTGCTTTTCAATGCGGCTGATATAGTTGTGGTAGGACGTTTTGCAGGCGATACCGCCCTTGCCGCAGTAGGCTCAAACACCGCCCTTATAAACCTGCTTACAAACCTTTTCATCGGTCTTTCTATCGGTGCAAACGTCCTTGCCGCAAGACACTACGGCGCAGGCGAGCCGACCGAACTGAGCAAGACCGTGCATACCGCTATGCTTCTGAGCGTTTTCAGCGGAATTGCCCTTACGGCTATCGGCATTATCTTTGCAAAGCAGCTTCTTATACTTATGAAGACCCCGGAAGAAGTGCTTGGACCCGCCTCCACCTACCTGCGCATTTATTTTCTCGGCATGACCTCCCTTATGATATACAACTTCGGAAGCGCACTGCTGAGAGCCGTGGGAGATACAAGGCGACCCCTTGTTTACCTGTTCTGTTCGGGCGTTATAAACGTTGCGCTGAATATCCTGTTTGTCGCAGTGTTTAAAATGAGCGTTGCAGGAGTGGCACTTGCAACGGCAATATCGGAAACGGTGTCCGCCGTGCTTGTTGTACGCTGCCTTATGCACGAAACGGGCGGAATACAGCTTATACCCTCGGAGCTGCGCTTTGATAAGAAAAAATTTGCAGGCATTATAAGAGTAGGACTTCCTGCAGGCTTTCAAGGCGTTATTTTCTCCCTTTCAAACGTTGTGATACAGTCCTCCGTCAACCTTTTCGGACCTGTGATCGTAGCAGGAAATTCCGCCGCACAGAACCTTGAGGGCTTTGTCTACGTTTCAATGAACTCCTTTTACCAGTCCACAATCTCCTTTACAAGCCAGAATATGGGTGCAAAAAAATACGACCGCATAACAAAAATACTTGTCTGCGGTCTGGCGTGCGTGTTTGTGACAGGACTTACCCTTGGCTGGACGGGACTTCTTTTCGGGCGGCAGCTTCTGGGGATATATTCACCAAATACCGAAGTCATCGAAGCAGGAATGTACCGAATGAGGATAATTTTCAGCATATATTATCTCTGCGGCATAATGGACGTTATGGTAGGCGGTCTGAGAGGCATAGGCTATTCGGTAATGCCGATGATAGTTTCTCTTATAGGTGCCTGCGGAATAAGACTGCTGTGGATAGCAACTGTTTTCAACATCGACAGCTTCCACAATGTAACTACCGTTTATCTTTCCTATCCAGTTTCATGGATAATAACCAATATAGCGCACGTTGTATGTTATATTATAGTGCGAAAGAAGCTGACGAAAAGGATCAACACCGAAACTGCCTGTCCTGACCGCGAAGCGTAACGGGATTCCAAAGGGACGAGTCCCTTTGGCGAGGGTCAAGGGGCGAGTAGCCCTTTGTCGCTCCCGCAGGAGCGAAACTCTCCTAAAGTAAGGCATAACGCATTGTAAATTAAAAACAAGCAAACAATCAAACCCAAAGGCGCAATTCACATCAAGAAGAGGAACCAAGTAAAATGTTGCATAACACAAAACCTGCGGAACCGTCTAATGTGAATTGCGCCTTTTCTATCCCGTACAAACAAAGTACCCCTCGCAGGAAAATATACTGAGCGAAGCGAAGTGTATTTTCCTGCGACAAAGCAAACTGTGACAGTAAATTTTAACTACAAACTCCCCTCGTAACAAATATACCGAGCAAAGCGAGGTGTATTTGTTACGACACGGCAAACTATGTCGCCGTTACCTACGACAAAGCCGTTTGAACCTCACAAAAATCGCTGACCCACGGGCGCACATTGTGCGCCCCTACAGATAATTTGCATAAAAATCCTTAATTTGCGTAAAAACACCGTATTTGCGAGAAAAACACGGGACAGGAAACCCGTCCCCAACATAAAATATATGCAAAACAAAAAGCGCCGCACTCCGAAAAGTGCAGCGCCGTTTTTAATGCAGAACAAACGATTATTCAGCAGCTTCCTCTGTTGTGCCCTCTTCTTCAAGAAGCTCACGGATGGACATGCTGATTCTCTTCTTCTCAACGTCAATCTCGGTGATCTTAGCCTTAACCTTGTCACCAACGGAAACAACGTCCTTAACGTTTGTAACTCTCTTGTTAGCAAGCTGAGAAATGTGGATAAGTCCGTCAATGCCGGGGATGATCTGTGCAAATGCGCCGAAAGGAGTAATGGAAACAACTTCAGCGTCAACAACATCGCCTACATTGTAGGAATTAGCAAACTTAACCCAAGGATTGTCCTCGTCCTTCTTGTAGCCGAGAGAGATTCTGTTATTTTCCTTATCGAGGTCCTTAACGAATACTTCGATAACATCGCCAACCTTAACTACCTCGGAGGGGTGCTTGATCCTATCCCAGCTAAGTTCGGAAATGTGTACCATTCCATCAATGCCGCCGAGATCAACAAATGCACCGTAGTTTGTGATGGACTTAACTTCGCCCTTGAACTTGTCACCGATCTGAACGCTTGCCCAGAACTTCTCTCTTGCAGCGTCCTTTTCAGCGGAAAGAACAGCCTTGATAGAGCCGACAGCCTTCATCTTCTGCTCGTTGATCTCAATGATCTTGAACTTAACATTCTTCTTGAGGAGAGCTTCCAGCTTTTCATCACGGCGCGCAGTTGCCTGAGATGCAGGGATAAATACTCTTGTACCCTCGGAAACAACGATAACGCCGCCCTTTACAACGTTTGTTACAACGCCTTCAAGGATCTTGTCCTCAGCCTTTGCCTTAACAAGGTTATCGAAGCCGACCATAGCGTCGACCTTCTTCTTGGAGAGCTGAACGATACCGTCAGCATCATTGATCTTGATAACGATAAGATCTACTTCATCACCGACTTTAACAACATCGGAAGCCTTGAGTGAAGGATCGTCTGTAAGCTCGGACAGTGCAATATAGCCTGTGTGCTTCGTGCCGACATCAACAGTTGCTTCTGTGTTGTTTACAGCAGTTATGTATCCTTTCACCCTGTTACCGGTATATATTTTTTTGAAGGACGCATCCAACGCCTCCTCAAAGTTAAAGTCCTCATCAACATTCTTTAAAATTTCGCTCATCTGGTTTTGTACCTCCTTGATTATATACGCCGGTGTTGAAGCGCCGGCAGTGATACCGACGGCAATGTTTTCACCGGTACCACGAAGCTGACTAAGGATACTGTCCTCAGACAGCCCGCCTGCGTCCGAAACAAGGATACAGGCATCACAGTGCTTTCTGCAAATATCAAAAAGCTTTGCTGTGTTTGAGCTGTGCTTACCACCGATAACTATCATCAAGTCCGAAGACTCCGCAAGACTTACTGCGCTGCGCTGACGTTCGGCAGTTGCGCTGCATATAGTGTTGAACACCTCAGCGTCGGGGCATTCCTCACTTATAACACGGCCGCACTTTTCCCACATAGTTATATTATACGTTGTTTGCGCCGTAATTGCAACCTTTTTTTTTGAATTTCTTAAAATTTTTTTCAGATTTTCACAAAGCTCGCTGTCATCGGAGCAAATTATTGGCATTTTTTTGCAAAATCCGACAATTCCCTGCACTTCCGGGTGATTTTTGTCGCCGAGAATAACTATTTCGTACCCCTCTTCGGATTTTTCCGAAACAATATCGTGTATCCTCGCAACAAAGGGACAGGTCCCGTCGCAGCACACAACGCCATGCTCCCTGCGGCTCTCAATACGGCGGTAAATATCTCTGCCGACACCGTGGGAACGTATAACTACGGAAACATTTTCCAGGCCGTCGATCTCTTCGGGCTTTTCAAGAACTCTTACGCCCTTTTTCCTCAGATCCTCCACAACATTGGGATTATGGATTATCTCGCCGTATGTGACAGTCTTTCCGCCGCTATTCAATATATTATACACCATTTTTACGGCTCTGTCAACACCAAAGCAGAAACCTGCCTTGTCGGCTACCTTAATCTGCACCTTCATTGCTCTTATCCTCAATTGCCGGAACGCTCTCCGCCACGGGCAAAGCCGCAGGAGTACCCTCCACAAGCTCGGTTATAGCCTCCATGATCCTCCGCTTGACCTTTTTCAGCTCCTTGGGAGAACCGTCCTCTATGTGAAGCTCCTCCGCCTTTATGACCTTGCCGAATTTAAGTGTGAGCTTGGAGCGGAAGTGCAGCTTTTCCCCCTCGAAGCATATTCCGCAGGGAACAACGTCTGCGCCTGATCTTGCGGCAATAAGCGCTACCCCCGACTTGCCCTTTCCCACCTTTCCGTCCTTTGAACGTGTACCCTCGGGGAAAATAACAAGGTTTCTTCCCGATCCAAGTATGCTTATGCTGTCGTCAATGACAGACATATCGCCTGCTCCCCTTTTTACGGGAAAAGCCCCCAGCTTGCGTATGAACCAGCCGAACAGCTTGTTGTGAAAAAGCTCCTCCTTCGCCATATATGAAACGGGCAGCTTCATAGGCATTGTAAGTATAACGGGGTCTGCGTAGCTTCGGTGGTTTGAAGCCAGTATCACAGGCTTGCCCTGAGGTATGTTCTCCGTGCCTTCAATGTGAAAATCGTAAAACAGTTTATATAATCCCATAACAGGGTATCTTACCCAGGCATACATTTACATCTCTCCTTAATAAAATATCACAAAGAACATTATATCACTTATTATAAAAAAAAGCAACTTTGAAAAGGTCAATTTTATGCAGTATTTTTTCCGTCAGACTTCCTGCGCTCTTGACATTCGGGGAATATCGGTATATAATTAATAAAGATGTTAGCTTTAACTAACTGTTTGGAGGCTTTACTTTATGACCCTTGATATGCTTGAACCGGGCGCATCTGCTGTTATTTCCGCCGTGGGCGGCGACGGCGCTTTGAGATGCCGCCTGCTTGATATGGGACTTATACCGAAAACAAAGGTAATGATCCGCAAAGTCGCACCTATGGGCGACCCTATCGAGCTTTTCCTCAGAGGCTACGAGCTTACCATACGTCTTGACGACGCAAAGCTCATTGAAATAGTACCCGAGGAAAAAATGGAAAGGACTGAGCTTAAATGATACTTGCCCTTGCAGGAAACCAGAACTGCGGAAAAACCACTCTTTTCAACCAGCTCACAGGCTCCAACCAGCACGTCGGAAACTTCCCCGGCGTTACGGTAGACCGCAAAAGCGGCAGCGTTAGGAACGTGAAAAACTGCGAGGTAGTTGACCTTCCCGGCATTTATTCAATACGTCCTTACACCAACGAGGAAATAGTTACAAGAGATTTTCTCCTTAACGAAAAACCGGACGGTATCATCAATATTATCGACGCCACAAACATCGAGCGCAACCTGTACCTTACCCTCCAGCTTATAGAACTGAACATACCCATAGTCCTTGCCCTGAATATGATGGACGAGGTAAGGAACAACGGCGGCACCATTGATGTTGACAAGCTGTCCGCAAGCCTGGGAATACCCGTTGTGGCAATAAGCGCCGCCAAAAACGAGGGTATCGACGAGCTTATCGAAGCCGTTACCGAAGCTGCGGAGAAAAAGCTGCGCCCCACACGAAAGGACTTCTGCAGCGGAGCCGTTCACCGCTGTATCCACGCCGTTACCCACCTTATAGAGGACCACGCCGCAGCTGCAGACATCTCACCACGTTTTGCTGCAACTAAACTGGTGGAGCAGGACCCATTTATCCTTGAAAGACTTAACATAAACGACAACGAAAAGGATATGGTAGAACACAGCGTTACCGAAATGGAAAACGAAACAGGTCTTGACAGAAACGCCGCCATTGCGGATATGCGCTACAGCTTTATTGAAAGAGTCTGCGCAAAGACCGTTGTAAAATGCCACGAAAGCAAGGAACACGCACGCAGCGTTAAGATAGACCGCATACTTACGGGAAAATATCTTGCAATACCCGTTTTCATACTGATAATGCTGCTTGTTTTCTGGCTCACCTTCAACGTTGTGGGAGCGTTTTTAAGCGACCTGCTCAGCAGCGGCATAGACATCGCAACATCAGCAGCGGACAAGGCTCTTACGGCTTACGGACTTAACCCGGTTGTCCACAGCCTAATAATAGACGGCATTTTTGCAGGCGTTGGCAGCGTTCTCAGCTTTCTGCCCACAATCGTTACCCTGTTTTTCTTCCTGTCCATACTTGAGGACAGCGGATATATGGCAAGAGTAGCCTTTGTAATGGATAAGCTGCTGCGAAAAATAGGTCTTTCGGGACGTTCCTTCGTGCCTATGCTCATAGGCTTCGGCTGCAGCGTTCCTGCAATTATGGCAACGAGGACGCTTTCCTCCGAGCGTGACCGCAGAATGACAATTTTCCTTACCCCCTTTATGAGCTGCAGTGCCAAGCTGCCTATCTACGCCGTTTTCACCCAGGCATTCTTCCCGAAGCACCGTGCTCTTGTTATGGGCGTACTTTACATAGGCGGTATGGCTGTAGGCGTCATAAGCGGAATGATAATGAACAAGACCCACTTCAAGGGTAACCCCGTTCCCTTCGTTATGGAGCTGCCAAACTACCGTATGCCCTCCGCAAAAAGCGTTGGGATGTTAATGTGGGACAAGGCAAAAGACTTCCTGCAAAAAGCCTTTACGGTAATTTTCACCGCTTCTATTGTGATATGGTTCCTGCAGACCTTTGATATGCGGCTCAACGTTGTTTCGGACAGCTCCGACAGCCTGCTTGCGGCAATAGGAATGATAATCTCGCCTGTGCTTGCACCTCTCGGCTTCGGCGACTGGAGAGTATCAACGGCGCTTATCACAGGCTTCACGGCCAAAGAAGCTGTAGTTTCCACCCTTGCTGTTCTCACAGGCTCAAACACCGCAGAGCTTGGAACTATACTGGGAACTATCTTCACTCCCCTTACGGCGGCAAGCTTCCTTGCGTTCACCCTGCTTTACACTCCCTGCGTTGCTGCAATTGCCGCAGCAAAAAGAGAGCTTGGCAGCGGACTTTCGGCGTTCGGACTATGCGTTGCGCAATGTGCGATAGCCTGGGTGGTTTCCTTTGCGGTTTACAGCGTTGGCGGATTGTTTGTATAAAAAAAGTGCGTTTACCGGCGCAATGTCGGAAAACGCACTTTTTAATTTCCCCCTTTAAATAAAAAGAACCGCTCCTTGCCGTCCATTTCAATTACCGCCCCGAAAATGTACTTGCTTTTCTCAATTTTTCTAAGAGAATTTTCCAACGGCACGGCAAAGTTCCCAAGATCCGCTTAATACTCATAGGAAACGCCATCGCCGCTTGTGTCCTTGTAGCGCAGCTTGTAGAAAAAATGATACCTGTAACAGCGTGTCATGCCGTTTCTTGCGGCTTCAAGCGCCCGTTTGTATTTATCGGAAAGATGCTTTATAAAGTAAGCAGCAGCAAAGAAAATCACCGCAAACAGCAGTGCCGCTCCGACAGTTCCAAAGGGCAGCGCAAGCGACATTGCCTTTGTTTCCTTAAAAAGTGCCACAGCGGCTATAACACTTTTAATGGAAGATGCTGCACCCATCAGCAGAGAAACAACGCCTACGGTTGTCATTACGCCTGCCCAGAAATTCATAAACTTACATTCATCTTTTACATAATTTTCAAAGGATGAATACATAAAAGCGTCAAAATCCACCTCTTCACCGCCGTAAACGAACTGCTCCGTATCGGGAGATATGACGGCGCCGTTGGATTGTATCACCTTCGGTCTTTTGTCAATATCCACATAATCATTATCATCAAAAAGTGCCATAAAATCCCCCCGTTTTTACTTTTTCTTTAATTATACGGAAAAAGCACCTCCTTTGCCGCCCTGATACGGTTAATTCAATGTAAAATCCAAATAAAACAGCCGCAGACGTTATGTCCTGCGGCATAAAATGACTATTGCTCCTCCCACCCAAAATTTTCTCTGCCTGCGCCCTCCTCAAAATGATATTTTACAATACCAAGATCCGTTTTAACGTACAAACCCGTTCCTGCCCCGAGCGATACCTTGTTTCCGTTACGCTTAAGCATAAATTTCTGCTGATTCATTGCTGTAGGAGCAAGCAGCGCAGCTTCAACGCCCTTTCTGAACCATTCGGGGGAATCCTTGTCAATGTTGCTGACCTGCTCTGCTGTTTTTGATTTGTGCTGAACGCCCTGTGTTTTGCCATAGCCGAGAGAAATCACCATTAACAGCTTTTCGTCCGCTTCAACGGTGTATGCACCCTTGACCTTGCTGTAGGACATTGCCACCCAGCAGGTGTTAAGCCCCAGCGTCTGCGCATAAAGGGCGATCTTCTCCCCGTAATATCCGCATTTTTCTTCAAGCTCGCCGTTTTTCTTACCTATAAGCGCTATATAATTTTCCACTCCGCCAAACTTGCCGTAATGCGCCATAAAGCCGTCAAATGCCTTGGGTTCATCCGTCACAAGCTGAATATGCAGACCGCTTTCCCTATTACACTCTCCGATAAAATCCAAAAGAGCCGTTTTTACATTCTCTTCAAGATTTCTGTCGGTGTAGGAACGAACAGCGTGTCTGTTTTTTATTGCTTCCTGTATAGTCATTATATCAACTCCGTGTAAAAAAATCCTCCGCAGAAAAACTGCAGAGGATCTGTTATTATTTAAGCAAATCTTAGTCAGAAACGTAAGGAACAAGTGCGATGTATCTTGCTCTCTTGATAGCCTTTGTAAGCTCTCTCTGATGATAAGCGCAAGTACCTGTAACACGTCTGGGGAGGATCTTGGATCTCTCAGTCATGCACTTCTTAAGTCTCTGGATATCTTTGTAGTCGATCTTCTCAACTCTGTCGGCGCAGAACATACAAACCTTTTTACGGGTTCTCTTCATGCCGCCGCGAGGAGATCTCTCTCTATCTTTCTCCATGGTTCTAACCTCCTGTTTATAGATTGAAACAAAATTCCTGATTCTTCGGTAATCAGAACGGCAGACCGCCGTCGCCTATTACCTCTTCATAATCACGCAAATCGCCTACTGAAATAGACGGAGCCGGAGCGCTCTGTGCAGGAGCCTGCTGATTGTACTGAGGCTGCTGGCTGTACTGAGGCTGGGAATACTGCTGAGGAGCGTAAGTACCGCCCTGCTGATTTCCTGTTGCCTTTTCACCTGTGAAGTAAACTCTGTCAGCATAAACCTCCGTTGTATAATGAGTAACATCGGAATAACGCTTATCGACATAGCTTCCGGTTCTGATACTGCCTTCAACGCAGATCATTCTTCCCTTGGAAAAATATCTGCTTACAAACTCAGCTGACTGTCTCCATGCGGTAACAGTAATAAAATCCGCCTGTCTTTCCTGTCCCTGTCCGACAAATTCTCTGTCAACAGCAACAGTAAAGCGGCAAGTGCTGACTCCGCTTGGAGTCTGGCGAAGCTCCGGGTCGGCAGTAAGTCTGCCCATGAGGATAACCTTATTAAGCATAATAACTATCCTTTCCTGCCCCGATTACTTTACGGTAACAAGGGAACGCATAACGCCGTCTGTGATTCCGAGTACACGTTCAAACTCAGCCGGGAATTCGGGCTTTGCGCTGAATGTGTAAAGAACATAGTAGCCTTCGGTCTGGTCGTCGATCTCGTAAGCAAGCTTTCTCTTGCCCCACTCGTTAACGGATTCCATAGTGCCGTTCGCTTCAATCATAGCCTTGAACTTGTCGTTGAGAGCGTTAACGCCGTCCTCACCGTTATTCAGGCTGTAGATTACCATGGCCTCGTAAGATTCGTTTACCTTTGCCATTATAAATACACCTCCTCTTGGATTACGCCCACACTTTAAATATACTGTGAGCAAGGATAACAGATTAATTATATCAGCCCAAAAACCTTTTGTCAAGTGTTTTTTGCATATTTTTTTGATTTTACCCCTTGTTCTGTCCGTCAAGCTTCATTGTAAGGGAAATTCTCTTCCGCTTGATGTCAACATCGAGAACACGCACCTTTACGACCTCGCCCACCTTTACCGCTTCAAGAGGGTGCTTGATGTAGCGGTTGCATATCTGGGAAATGTGAACAAGTCCGTCCTCGTGAACGCCTATGTCAACGAAACAGCCGAAGTCGATAACGTTTCTTACCGTTCCCATAAGCTCCATGCCCGGCTTAAGATCCTTAAGCTCCATTATATCGCCGCTGCGGAGAAGGGGCGGAGGCAGCTCATCTCTGGGGTCACGACCCGGCTTGGAAAGCTCCTTTAAAATGTCGTTTACCGTAGGAACGCCTATGCCTGCGCTGTCCGCAACCTTTGCAACGCCTATTTTCTTAGCCGCTTCCGTTATTTCCGACAGCTTTCCGCCCGACAGGTCGGAAAGCTCAAAGCCGCATTCCCCTATTATCTTCTTTGCGGCTTCATAGCTTTCGGGGTGAACAGCCGTGTTGTCAAGAGGATTCTTGCCGTCACGCACTCTTAAAAAGCCTGCACACTGCTCGTAAGCCTTTGGACCCAGCTTTGATACCTTTAAAAGCTGCTTTCTGTCGGTAAAGGAGCCGTTTTCTTCACGGTATGCAACGATATTCTTTGCAATTGAAGCGTTTATGCCCGCAACATAGGAAAGCAGGGAGTGTGAAGCCGTGTTAAGGTCAACGCCTACGCTGTTTACACAATCCTCAACAACACCCGACAGTGCTTCATCAAGCCTTGCCTTGGGCATATCGTGCTGATACTGTCCGACGCCGATAGCCTTCGGGTCAATTTTAACAAGCTCCGCAAGAGGGTCCTGCAGACGCCTTGCAATGGAAACCGCACTTCTCAGGGAAACATCATATTCGGGGAACTCCTCCGCCGCCAGCTTTGATGCGGAATAAACCGAAGCGCCTGCCTCGGAAACTACCATATACGAAACCTTCTGCGGTATTTCCTTAATAAGGTCTGCCACAAAGGCCTCCGATTCACGGGATGCTGTGCCGTTGCCGATAGCGATTATGGAAACGCCATGCTTCTGTATAAGGTTCTTCACAAGCACCTTGCCCTGCTCTATCTTCCGCTGCTCACCCGTTGTTATGTAAGCAACGCCTGTGTCAAGCACCTTGCCCGTGCCATCAACAACAGCCAGCTTGCATCCCGTTCTGTAACCGGGGTCAAGACCGAGGGCAACACTGTTTTTAACCGGCGGCTGCATAATAAGCTGACGCAGGTTTGATGCAAACACCTTTATCGCAGCTTCGTCAGCCTTTTCCGTAAGCTCCGTGCGTATCTCACGCTCCACGGAGGGGTAAATAAGCCGCTTGAAGCTGTCCTCCGCAGCCGCTTTCACAAGCTCGCCGCAGGGAGAGCTGTTTTTAACGTACTTGTCCGTGATTATCTTCACGCCTGCGTCATCGGGCAGCTGAACGCTTACCTTCAGCTTGTCCTCACGCTCGCCTCTGTCAAGAGCAAGAACTCTGTGTCCTGCGATCTTTCCCACAGGCTCGGAGTATTCGTAATAATTCTTGTATACCGTTTCTTCCTCGGGGTCTGCTGCCACGGAAGAGATAACGCCGCTTCGCATAATTTCCGAACGCAGCTTCTTTCTCAGCTCTGCGTCGTCGGAAATGTCCTCGGCAATAATGTCCATAGCGCCTTGGAGCGCAGAATCAGCGTCAGGCACTTCCTTTTCGGGGTCAACAAACTTTTCAGCCTCGGAACGTGGGTCTGTCTTTATATCCTGAAGCAGAACAAGTGCAGCAAGGGTTTCCAATCCCCTTTCACGGGCAACGGAGGCTCTTGTCTTTCTCTTTGGCTTGAAGGGACGGTAAATATCCTCCACTTCAACAAGGGTAACTGCCTTTGAAATAGCCTCGGCAAGCTCGGGGGTCATTTTTTCCTGAGCGGTTATAGCCTCGCTTACCTCCTCCTTGCGCTTTTCAAGGTTGCGCAGGTAGGTGAGCCTGTCAAAAATTTCACGAAGAAGCTGGTCGTCAAGAGAACCTGTAAGCTCCTTGCGGTAACGTGCGATAAAAGGTATGGTTTTGCCGTCGTCGATAAGAGCGACCGTGTTGTCGATCTGCTCCTGTCTGAGTTTGAATTCGGCGGCAAGAGTGCGATTAATATCCATTTGTCGGTCTCCTTGATAATTTTTTTAAACAACTTTTATATTTTACCACAAAGGAAAAAAATTTGCAAGCCATAAAAAAAGCAAAGGCGGCGTACTGTCCTTGTACGCCGCCTTTACAGCTATTCTATTTTGGGTCAGTAATATCAGTCTTCTGCGTCCTGAAGAGCGTCATAACCGCTTTCGCCTGTTCTTACTCTTACAACGTCCTCAACATCGTAAACGAAGATCTTTCCGTCGCCGATATGACCTGTGTAAAGAGCCTTTCTTGCAGTTTCAACAACTGTTTCAACAGGCACCTTGGAAACTACGACCTCAACCTTAACCTTAGGCAGGAGAGTAGCCTCCACGGGAACGCCTCTGTACATTTCGCCTGCACCCTTCTGAGTGCCGCAGCCGAGTACCTGTGTAACTGTGAAGCCTGTTACGCCGATCTCGCTGAGAGCCGTTTTAAGGTCTTCAAACTTATTCTGCTTGCAGACAACTGCGACCTTGGTGTACTTGTTCTTTTCGCTGTCGCTGCGTGCAATGCTGGGTCTTTCGTAAACAGTAACGGGTACTGCCGAAGGAACGGGAGCTTCTTCTGCTGTAGTTTCCCCTGTGAAGATAGAGTTGGAAGTAACGGCAGGCATAAAGTCTGCATATGCGGAAGGAAGTCCGTGTTCTGTAATATCAAGACCTCTTGTTTCTTCCTCAACAGAAGCTCTGAGTCCGATAGTGCTCTTGATAACAAGGAATGTGATAGTCATTGTGATAACCGCCCAAGCGCCTACTGTTACAACGCCGAGAGCCTGGAGTCCGAGAAGGTGGAAGCCGCCGCCGTAGAAAAGTCCGTTGATCGTACATTCGGGAGCAGTTTCTGTTGCGAAAAGACCTACTGCTATCGTGCCCCAGATGCCGTTCATCATATGTACTGCAACTGCACCAACGGGGTCGTCGATGTGGAGCTTGTGGTCAAGGAGCCATACGCCGAATACTACAAGAAGTCCCGAAACAATACCTACCATTGCTGCACCGAAGCAGTCCATAACGTCACAGCCTGCGGTGATACCAACAAGACCTGCAAGAGAAGCGTTAAGGCACATCGAAACATCGGGCTTGCCGTACTTTATCCAAGTGAAGATCATACAAACTACCGTTGCAACTGCAGGAGCAACTGTTGTTGTAAGGAAGATAGAACCAAGCTGAGGACCTGTTGTAGCAGCTGCACCGTTGAATCCGTACCAGCCGAACCAAAGGATGAAGCAGCCCAGAGCGCCTATTGTAAGGGAGTGACCGGGAATAGCGTTGACCTTTGTGACCTTGCCTGTCTTCTTATCGGTAACGAACTTGCCGATACGGGGTCCAAGGATCTTTGCGCCTACAAGAGCAGCGATACCGCCGACCATGTGAATTGCGCAGGAGCCTGCAAAATCGTGGAAGCCAAGCTGTGCGAGCCAGCCGCCGGAAGTCCATATCCAGTGCGCTTCAATAGGATAAACAAGACCGCTGATAACTGCGGAATAGATGCAGTAAGAAAGGAACTTTGTTCTTTCTGCCATGGCACCGGAAACGATAGTAGCTGTCGTTGCACAGAATACCATGTTGAATACGAAGCCGGACCAATCGAAGTTTTCATAAGCTGTGAAAATGTCGAAGCCGGGTTTGCCGATAAAGCCTGCGATGTCTTCTCCGAGAAGAAGGCTGAAGCCGATAAGAATGAACATCGGAACACCGATACAGAAGTCCATAAGGTTCTTCATAATAATGTTTCCGGCGTTTTTAGCTCTTGTGAAGCCTGTTTCAACCATTGCGAAGCCGGCCTGCATAAAGAATACCAGCGCCGCGCCTATCAGAAACCATATACCGAATACTTCACCCGTAACGGTTTCCAGAATACTACTTGTGTCTGTCATATTTTACCCCTCCTAAAATATTGAGAAAAGCAAAAACAAAAGGACGACTGATGTGATGTGACTGCGCCTTTGCAGCCTATCATTCAGCGCCCTTGCTGTTTTCTATGCTTTGATTATATACCTTCTCCGTGCCTTTGTCAAGGGGTAAAATCAAATTTATGCAATTTTTTACTAATAAACTTTCATTTTCAGAGCGTTTTTAGCTGATTTTAATATACAAACCGCCGATTATGAAATATAGTTGATATTTCATTGCATAAATATATTATTTATATTCACACTTAATACATAAAAGCCGCCTTTATAAATGCAGGATTTTTTAATCAGACTTGCAAAAGCAAGATAACTATTTCAAATTTCCCGCAGAAAAAAGATCATATGCCGCCCGAACCGCAAAAAAAACGGCGCAGGCGGCAACTTTATCAAAGATACGCTTTAAGGCGGTCGATATAGTGCTGCTCCTTTGAAAGAAGCTCCCCTGCCCTTTCCTTCAGCTTTTCGGGAGCGGTCTCGGCGGAATTAAGAGCCTTGTTTATCTCAATAACGCCGGCATTTGTTCCCTTGATAAGCATTTCCGCAATATGCCCCGTTGAATTGTCCGAAGCCGTCTGCATTGCAATGCTTATATGCCCCATCGCCTTCACCGCAGGAGAAACAGGCTTGCCCTTTAAATGAAGATTAGCCATGTGTCGGTTTATCCCGTTGCGCTGACGTTCGTACTCCGCAAGCTGGCGGCGAAGCTCGTTCCTCAGAGCGGAATCGTGAACAGACGGGAATATCTGCCTTATGGACGATGTTCCCATTTCCGCATTCTGCAAAATAGCTGTCAGTATCTTCTCGCTGCCGTTCATTTTTACATCAATCCTTTCCGTACAAGAAAAATCAAGTGCAAACCCCGAAATTATTTTGCTCACGGTGATAAAAAATATTTAAGACATATTGTAAAAGCAGCTTTTTTGCTGTATAATGGTATGGGGATTTCTTAAAATCGAAAGGATAATAAAAAAATATGTCAAAAAAAGAAAATTTTGCGGTAAGAGCGTTAAAAGGAATAGGCTGCGGCATTATTTCCGAGGTAATGTGCTTCTTCCTTATGCTGTCAATGGTGGCATTGAACTATATGACCGGCGGAGCTGTCCTTCTAAAGATAGTTATCGCCCTGTTTTCCCTTACCGTAACGCTGGGACTTTATTTCAACTGGGCTTTCAACGCCGCTAAAAAGGACAGGGATATTGTAAAATTCCACGGAGTTGAATATGACAGGTTCATGCCCCTTAAAATGGCTGTGGCAGCGCCTATAGTATCGTATATAAGCCTTATTGCGCTCATACTCTCAAAATGCGGCGTTATTCCGGATATTTTCAACTTTTTCCTTCTCATAAACCTTTTCACCCTGCCCTTTACGGACTGCTTCACTGCCGGAAGAACGCTTGACGCCCTTTCCGTTCCCGGTCTTATCGGGCTGATACTGCTTGTTTTAAGCCAGGGAGCAGTCATTGCCGTTACCTATATTATTACCTACAAGGACGTTGATGTGATGAAGTTCATATATAAAAAGTAACATTATCTGATAGTTGTAGACGATTTGATAGATAATGCACAAATCCTAAGTTCAAAAGTTGTTCATTAGGTCAAAGTTATTTTCAGATTTAAAAAAATATTTACTAAATGATTGTAATATGTTATAATATATTGTAATATTTATATGTGAATTATTATTATTTTTATATAAAGTAATTGAGTGGTTCAAAGGAGCTTTATAATGAGCGTCAGTAACAAAAGAACAAAAGAAGCAGTTTCTTCAAAAATGACTAAAGCCGTCATTATTATGTTTGCCGCATTAGTAGCAATATTTGCCGCTATTTCCTTTCTTGCCGCAAAGTTCAGAGCGGAAACGGAATCAAGCAATACTATGTACAACGCTTCAAACGTTATATCCGGTTTAGTCTGCGATCACATGACCCCCAAGCTCAAAGCAGCGGAATCGGCAGCTTATTCCGAAACCGCAAAAAACTTTATCTCTTCTCTCGGCAGCGGCTTCTCCCTGACGGAAATGTCATCCGCCAAGGGATATGAGGACATCTGCGCTATGCTGGACGAGCTTGCTTATACCGACAATGATGTTATTTCCGCATGGATAATCTCAGAAAGCGGAAAATCTCTCCTTGCCGACGGCGGAAAATACCTTTCTCCCGAAGAGCTTAATCTTGAATCACTTTACTGGCACAGAGAGCTTGGACTTGAAGGAACGGCAAGACGGGTGTTCTGCTCCGCTTATGCACCCTCGCTTTTTGACAAAAACGAAAATGCTGTCTCGGTCATTGCTCCCGTTTATGCGGCAGAGCATATCGTAGGATATGTAGGTCTGGAAATAAAACTCAGCAGCATAACCAAAATACTTGAACAGTATACTCTCAACAGCGGCTGCTATCCCGTTATTTCCAGCGGATACGGTTCAATGATATACTCGCCCTCAAGTCAGGACTTCACAAGCAGATTCAACGTCAACAGCGCTCCGCTTATAAACGTTCTCAGACAGTCCTCTTTAATGAAGGACGGAATTGACAGCTATTCAAGCGGCGCAGGCTTCGGCGACACCATATATTTCAGCATAGACAACACCTCCGTTCCCAACTGGAGCGTGATCGTCCTTTTCGACAGCGAAGTTCTTAACGGCGGTCTGTACAGATTCTGCTTTATCGAAGTTATTATACTGATCTGTCTTATGGTAATATTCCTTATCGTTATGAGGAACAAGCTTGAAAAGGAAATCGTGCTTCTCCCGAGAATAAACGAGGCTGTTTTACGCATTTCGGAAGGCGACTACAAATACACAATAGATACCGCTTACTGCGGTCAGAACTCCCTTTCCGACACTGCCGAGAAAATCAACAGCATTGCGGCTTCTCTAAACTCCAAAGCTGAAATAATCAGGCAGTACACCGACAACGACATACTTACAGGACTGCCCAACAGAATGAGCCTTTACAGCAAAATAGAAACACTCATCGAAAGGAGCCTTTCGGACGAAACAATTTCGGACAGCGGACACTTTGCCGTTATGTTCGTGGACGTTGACAACTTCAAGTGGCTCAACGAAACTCTCGGTCATAATTTCGGTGATGCCGTTCTCTGCACATTTGCAAACACACTCTCGGACGCATTAAGAAAAACAGCCTGCGTTTACCGTTTCAGCGGCGATGAGTTTATTATCCTTGTGGAATTCGGCAACGACTACAACAAGATTTACAAGATAATCCGTATCCTGCAAAATGCCTTTGCAAATCCCATAAGGGTCATGACGGACAATATTTACCTTAAATTTTCCATGGGTGTTTCCATTTTCCCCGATGACGCTTCAACGGCGGATATGCTTCTCAGGGACGCAGATGTAGCGCTTCACCGTGCAAAGGAAAACGGAAAGGACAGAGTTTCCTTCTACACCAACGCAACAAACAGGCGTCAGTTCGGCAAAGCGGCAATTGCCCAGCTTATCTCCGACGCTCTGAAAACAGGCGAAATGTATCTTAACTATCAGCCTATCATTTCCGCCGACACCTGCGATATACACGGCTTTGAGGTACTCCTCCGCTGGAACAGTCAGCAGTTCGGAAATATACCGCCTACCGAGTTTATCAGCGTAGCGGAAGAAACGGGCGCTATCGTTCAGATAGGAATGTGGATATTTGAGAACGCCTGCCGCTTCCTTAAAGTTCTCTGCGACAATTACCGTGACGATATAATCATGTCAATAAACGTGTCGCCGGTACAGCTCAAACGTGCGGATTACCTTGAGACCATACAGCACGTTATAGAGATAACGCAGGTCAACCCGAAAAACATTCAGATAGAGATCACCGAGTCAACTCTTATCGACTTTGTTGACAACAACGACAGCGTTATCGAAAAGATCAACGATATGGGCATTTCTCTTGCACTTGACGACTTCGGAACGGGATATTCTTCCCTTAACTACCTCAAAAACTTCCCCATCAAGTGCCTTAAGATAGACAAATCCTTTGTTGACGAGATAAACAACAACAAACGAGACCAGGCTATCACCGATTCCATCATCGACCTTGTACACAGCCTCGGCATAAAGACCGTAGCGGAAGGAATAGAGACCGTAGGACAGTACAGCTTCCTTAAGGGAATGAAGTGCGACTATATCCAGGGCTTCCTTATGAGTAAGCCTCTTGATGAAGAAGCTGCCCTTGAGTTTGTGGAAAGATACGACGACCTGCATAAGCCGGACAGCCGCATACTTGCCGAGCATGAAAAGCAGCTTGCAGATGAAAGGCATCAGAGAGAGCTTGAAAAGGAACATGAAATACCCGAAGCCGGCAGTTTAAACCTTGTGGACGGTACTATTTCAAAGTAAATCAAAAAAATAAAGCGGATGTTACACGTTAATAATAAAATTGCGGGCGGATAATATCCGCCCCTACATAAAACTGCGTATTTTAGCGCATATATCTTGTAGGGGCGGCTATTAGCCGCCCGTTTTTGCTATAAATTATTAATGTGCAACAGCCGCATTTTATTTGTTTTCTAATGCATTATTCCTCGGTGCTTACAGCAGTCACGGGTTCTTTCTTGGGTTCTGCCGTTTTTTCAGACACCGACACATTTTCGGTTTCCGCTGTCTGTGCAGAAGCAACCGATGCTCCTATACCTGCTCCTATGGCTCTGCCCGTAAGCAGGCTGCCCATAAGGTCTTTAAGGGAAATTCCCATTCCGTCAAGCAGACCGCTGGAGATCTGATTGGTGGAGGTGGTTATATCGCTTACCAGCTTTGATGTATTTCCGTCGCCGTACATTGTTATGGAATCAATGTTGGCAAGAGGCTCTGCAACTGCCTTTGCAATATCGGGCAGCTTCTCAAAGTACATCTGCAAAATAGCGGCTTCCTGCATTTTCTGCATAGCCTCAGCCTTTTTGTCAAGACCCTCAGCTTCCGCAAGGGCTTTCGCTCTGACAGCCTCAGCTTCCGCAAAGCCCTTGGCTCTTATACCCTCTGCGGACTGCTCTGCAGCGTATCTTGAAGCCTCAGCCTGCGCTTTGGTAGCCTTTGCAGACTGCTCCGCAAGGTAATACATAGCCTCGGCTTCCTTCTGCTTAACGGCAAGCTCCGCTTCGGCGTTCTGTATATCCTCATACTTCTTAGCTTCCGCTTCTTTCTGACGGGTATAAAGGTCTGCGTCGGCACGCTGCTGCTGTTCAAACTTCTTAGCTTCCGCCTGCTTCTTTACCTCTGCGTCAAGGCGGCGTTCCTGAATGGCGATCTTCTGCGTTTCAAGCTCGACTTCCTTTTCCTGACGGGCAATGTTGGCGTTGGCGGTGGTAATTTCTATCTGCTTGCGCTGCTCTTCCTGCTGAATGGTGTAAGCTGCGTCAGCTTCAGCCTTTTTGATGTCGGAGGCTTTCTTCAGCTCTGCCTGCTTGATAGCAAGGTCGTTCTGCTTTGTTGCAATTTCAAGGCTTGCAGCAACTTTAGCGTCATTGGCTTCCTTTTCGGCGCTTGCTCTTGCAACGGCTACGTCCCTGTCCGCAACGGCACGGGCAATGGAAGCATCCTTCTGTATCTTGGAGATGTTGTCGATACCCAGATTGTCGATAACACCCTGAGAATCGGTGAAATTCTGAACGTTGAAGGAAACAACGTCAAGTCCCATTTTAGCAAGGTCGGGAGCGGCGTTTTCCTTTACCTTGTCGGCAAACTTCTGACGGTTGGACACCATATCACGAAGCTCCATAGTTCCCACGATTTCACGCATATTGCCTTCAAGGACTTCTCTGGCAACGCCTACTATGTAGTTCTTATCCTTGTTAAGGAAGTTCTGCTGCGCAAGGCTCAGTCCCTCCGGGTCAAGGGAGACCTTAACGTTTACTGCAGCGTCAACCATAATGTTGATGTAATCCGCAGTAGGCACAGCGGAGGCCGTTTTTACGTCAACAGACATAAGGCTCAGGTCAAGCTTATCAAGACGTTCAAAAAACGGTATCTTTACCGAAGCCTTACCGATAACGACCCTTGCCTTCTTGCCGATACCGGATATGATGTACGCCTTGTCGGGCGGCGCTTTAACGTAGCCGGAAGCTAAAATAATTATTACAACAACTGCAACAACTATTCCGACAAGAATTCCCGTGTGTTCCAAAAGAAAACCCATTGTTCAATTGCCCCTTTACATAAAATTCGGACGTAAATGTCCGTATATGATATATTATATCACATTTTGCCGAAAAGTAAATATTTTTATAATAAAATCATCGTCATTCCGTTATATTTTTTGGCACTATGATTTAAATTTATTGACTTATTCCGGTTTATATAGTAAAATATACATAAAATATATTTCTTTCGGAGGGAAAATATGAAGCTTAGAAAAATTTTTGCCGTAATAACTGCGGCAGTAATGACGTTCTCGCTCCTTTCGGTAAGCGCAGGAGCAGCAAAGAAGGGCATAACCCTTAGCAAATCGTCCGTTTCGGTAACGGCAGGAAAAACCTTCACCCTTAAAGCTGACGTTACGGGCTACAAAAAATACACCATTGTATGGTCGTCAAGCAACAGCAGCGTTGCCTCCGTTGCAAAGGGCGGCAAGGTCACAGCAAAAAAAGCAGGTTCAGCCACAATAACTGCCAAGATAAAAGGAACCGACTACAAAGCGACCTGCAAGGTAACGGTAAAAAAAGCAGGCAGCACTGTTTCTTCATCGGATAAAACAGGCTCTATCTCTTCCAAGGGAACGGCTATGGACTTTGTAAAGAACATCAAAATAGGCTGGAACCTCGGAAATACACTTGACTGCACAGGCTCATGGATAAACGGCGACCTTGCCCACGAAACCGCATGGGGCAACATTAAGACCACCGAGGATATGATAAAAACCGTTAAGAAAGCAGGCTTCAACACCGTCCGTATCCCCGTAAGCTGGGGTGAACACCTTGATTCCAAAAATAATATCAGCAAGGCGTGGATGGACAGAGTTCAGGAAGTCGTTGACTACGCTATCGACAACGGAATGTACGTTATCCTTAACACCCACCACGAGGGTGGCTGGCTTATCCCCTCAAAGGACAGCAAAGCAATGTCGGACAAGTTCACTTCTATCTGGAAGCAGATCGCCGCACGTTTCAAGAACTACGATGAACACCTTATTTTCGAGGGAATGAACGAACCCAAGACCAATGGTTCCGCCAAGGAATGGTCAGGCGGCACAGCCGAGGAACGCAAGGTCATCAACAAGTACAACCGGCTTTTTGTTGACACCATAAGATCCGCCGGCGGAAACAACAAGCTTCGCTACCTTATGGTAACGCCCTACGGCGCATCAAGCTCCTCTGTTGCGTTAAAGGATCTCGAAGTTCCCAAGGACGACCGTGTCATAGTTTCGGTACACGCTTATCTGCCCTACAATATGGCGCTTAACACAGGCTCTGCCGAATCGAAGCTGACCGACGCAGGAAAGAAAGAAATAGACAATTTTATGAACACGCTCAATACTTATTTCATCCAGAAAGGTATTCCCGTAATTATCGGAGAATTCGGCTCGCTGAACAGGGAAAATGAAGCCGAGAGAATAAAGCTTGCCGAATATTACATTTCCTCCGCAAAGAAGCTGGGTATACCCTGTATATGGTGGGATAACGGCACAAAATGCAAGCCAAGCGAAGGTGAAGGCTTCGGACTGCTTGACAGGAAAAATCTGAAATGGTGGTTTGAGGATCTTGTAAAAGCCCTTGTAAAGGCTGCAAAGTAAGATTTCTGCATAAAAATAAAGGTCGTTATAACGGTTTTGCCCGGAATAACGGCCTTTTTTGTCAAAGGATCGGATGCAAAGCTCATCCCTTTATTTATGGGATTGTTGCACGTTAAAAAGGGGCGGATATTATCCGCCCACACTTTTTTTATTTTTAATTAACGTGTAACAGCCCCATTACTTACTGCCAAACACACCGTACAGTACCTCAATCTGCAAGCTGCGAAACAGTTTTTTTCAAAATAGGGTGTCTTTTATTGGGAGCAATTTCACTCAGAGGCTTTAACACAAAGGAACGCAAATGCATTTCCGCATGAGGAATGATCAGGTCGTCAGTTTCCATGACAATATCATCATACATTAAAATGTCAATATCCAGTGTTCTTGGACCCCAGCGGATCATGCGTTCTCTGTGTGCAGCATTCTCTATTTCATGAAGTTTTTCAAGTAATTCCTCCGGCGTCAGGAGCGTTTTCAGAATAAGACAGGCGTTGAGGAAATCGTCCTGTTCAATACCGCCGTAAGGCTCTGTAACGTAGTAGGAGGACACTTTTTCAACATCGCAGCCTTTTGTTTCGTCAAGTGCTTTTACGGCATTGTCCAGATAGGCTTTTTTGTCACCTAAATTTGAACCCAGTCCCAGATATGCTGTATGCCAGAAGCGGCTGATTTTTACAGTAACTGTTTTTAAGGGAAGTCCTATGGGAGCCCACGGCTTTTTCAGTTCAAGTGTGACACCTTTTAAAATAGCATAACGAAACAGGAGAGCCTCTGCCAGTTCCTCTGCAGCGGCTTCTATCAGCTTGCATGGGTGTGCCATTGTATATTCTGTCATAAAATGGCTTACTTCACCATAATCTGCCGATTTCTCCAGACAGTCAGTTTTTCCGGCACTTCTGCTGTTAACATACATTGTAAGTGATATCAGAAATTTCTGTCCGAGTTTAGTTTCTTCAGAAAATACACCATGATTTGCAAATACCTCTAAATCTTCAATGTGTATTTCATCATAGGGCAGTGTATTCATATGCTGTTTCACTTTCCTTCCCGTAAAATTGCCTGTGTCATGCGAATAGCTCTGTAATTCTCTTTCACATCGTGCACCCTTACAAATGCCGCCTTTTTCTGAACGCCTATTACTGTGGTAACGATCGTACCCTCTACCCGTTGGTCAGCAGGCAGATCAAGGGTAAGTCCGATAACGGATTTTCTTGATGTGGCAAGAAGTACCGGATATCCCAGTTCTGTCAGCCATTCCAGATGATTTATAGCGATCAGATTGTGTTCATAGGTTTTTCCAAAACCTATACCGGGATCCAGAATAATTTTATCCTCCGCAATGCCTGCTTTTTTTGCAATAGTCAATGAATCTGCTATATCCCTGAGCATATCCTCCTGAAAGTTTTGATATTCTGCCTTTTCACGGTTGTGCATCAGGCAGCAGGGGACATCATATTCCGCAATAAGTTCTGCAACTTTGCTGTCATATTTCAGTCCCCAGATGTCGTTTACCATATCTGCACCGGCTTTCAGTGCGGCTTCTACGACTTCACTTTTATAACTATCAACAGATACAGGAATATCAAAGTTCTTTTTCACCATTTCGATTGCCGGAACAACACGGTCAATTTCTTCCTGTACACTTATCTGTACATGACCCGGACGTGTGGATTCGCCGCCTATATCAATAATAGACGCCCCCTCATTTATCATGTCTGCAGTATGCTGTTTTGCACGTTCAATATCATTCCACATTCCGCCGTCTGAAAAAGAATCAGGCGTTACATTAAGAATACCCATAATATAACATTCATTTTCCACATCAAATATTCTGTTTCCAATTTTCATACATCTTACCTCTTATTTACATATTCAGTTTCAGATTCTTTTTTTGACTGCTCCAGTTGCATAATTCTTCCGCCTTGCAGAACAAACATGGACGAGATTTTTTATCTGCTCTGTAAATCAGTCCGGCAAGGTCATCTTTCATTGCAGTTTCAGCAGTTCTGTGATGTGCAATTGCGGATATGATTTCATTTTGCTCCTGTGTGTCAAATCCGCAGTCATTTAGTATGTCACCTGCCAGCATAGCGCTTGCTTTATCATGGGGTATGCCCTCCAGATATTCAAGATGTCTGCCAATATCATGGAGCAGAGCAGCTGCGTAGATCAATTCCTTTGAAATGTTCAGATTTCGTTCCAGATTTTCAATATATGCCAATCTTGCAACATCAAGAAAATGACCTGTATCATGTCCGCAGAAGATGCGGCCATTTTCAAGCTGTCGATTTTTTTCAACATAACTACGCCATAATGCATGACCGCAGATCTTATCAATTCTCTCCATAAGATACAGCTCCTCTCGGCATATTTCGGCACAAAGATTTTCTGTGATCCATTACAGACTTTTCCGCTTCCCCGAGAAAGGAAAGAGAACCGAAAATAATAACAGCATCTTCATCTTCTGCCAGTGCCATAGTTTTTGAAACTGCCTGCTGTATGGTGTCTGCAGATTCCACAGAGGGATTTACTGTGGCAACTATTTCTGCAAGTTCTTTTGCAGGAATTGCCCGTGGATTATCTCTTGTTTCTACTGTTGTTATATGCTCGGCAAGCGGAGCTGTAAGCTCAATGACCTTCTGATAATCCTTATCCTGAAACATACCGAAAATGTAGTAAAGCTTTTTTCCTTTAAAATACAGTTCCAGTGAACGCCGAAGTTCTTCTGCCGCAGCCGGATTGTGTGCACCGTCCAGAACAACTATAGGATTTTTTTGAATTACAGTAAAACGTCCTTTCCATCGGGTATTAAGCAAGCCCTCATAAATCTGCCTGTCAGAAAGTGAAAATCCTGCCTTCTTCAGCGCCTCAACTGCCTCCAGTGCCAGTGCCGCATTCTGTATCTGATAGCTTCCGGCAAGTGAAATTACAACATTGTTCCATGAACGGTATGAAAAGGACTGACGTTCATAACCATAACGTATTTCACTGATACAGGAGCGATCAACCATATGACAGATGCAGTTTTTCTTACGGCAGGTTTCTGTTATGACCCGTTCTGCCGCCGGCTGCTGCACCGCTGAAACAACTATGGTATCAGGTTTTATTATACCGGCTTTTTGAGCGGCAATTTTTTCAAGAGTGTCTCCAAGAATTGCCGTATGGTCCATACTTATGGAGGTTATTATTTCCAGTATTGTCGTACTGATAACATTGGTAGCGTCCTGTGCACCTCCAAGTCCGGTTTCCAATACTACAATGTCGCATTGCTTTTCCTTGAAATAGAGAAAAGCCATTGCTGTTTCCACTTCAAACAATGTGGGGGTGACTTCACCTTTTGCCTGCATTTTTTCTATTGCTTCTGCAATGGCGGTGACATGAATTGCAAGAGATTCTCTTTCGATTTCTTTTTCATCTATCTGAATGCGTTCACGATATGAAAACAGCGTTGGAGAAATATATCGTCCGGTTTTGTACCCTGCACCGGTTAAAATAGTTGAAAGATATGCCAGCACAGAGCCCTTGCCGTTTGTTCCTGAAATGTGAATGAATTTCAGTGTATCCTGAGGATTCCCAAGCAGTTCAAGCAATGCTCTCATGCGTTCCAGACCCAAAACACTGCCTTTTGCAGAAAGCTTGTTCAGATAATCTCTTGCTTGTATATAATCCATGCTGTTTCCCTCCATATATATGATGTATGTTTTTATCAGGGCGCAAAAAGGGCGTCCTCTATTATATGCATTGGCCACATAGAGGACACCCTGTTATCATATCCAGTATGCAGCAGCGGGATGCGGAAACCGAACCGCAAAACATTACGTTTCTTCGTCCTTTCGGCAACTCCCCGTCCGAAAGACACTTTACGCTCGGTTTACTACTCTGCCATACACTTTATCATATCACATTGAGAATATAATGTCAATAGTGGAATTGAAAACTGATTCGATTCTGTGTTCATAAAAAGCTACAATTTACGATTAATCGCAGTATTTGGTTTTTCTTTGCTGTTGTGTCTGCTGTTATTTTCATTCGGCTTATCCAGAAAGGGGCATATTTGTTATGATAGATCTGTTTGTTCTCCTCTTGACTATATTTATAGTTTGGATTATAATGGAATAAATCGGGTAAATAAACCGCCTGACATATCGGAATTTAGTGAGGTGCTAATTCATGAATAAAGAATGGTCGGAAATGAATAAAACCTTACAGTTACAAATTAAGAGAAAAGATACTTTTGTAACTGGTATAGATACATTATTAGAGCTTCGCAGAACACTTATGAAACAAATTTTGCAGTTTAGAAATGAATTGTCTGCTGCCGATTTTTGTGCTATGCCCTTTATAAATGCTAAAGGT
>JALEJQ010000099.1 GCA_022769565.1 Oscillospiraceae bacterium | reverse complement strand
GAGAAAGCCCCTACGACCACGATGTAACAGGTCTTTTCCTCCATGGCGTATGCGTATGCGAATCCTACGCAAAGTGCACACAGCTGTTCCTTAACGCTTTGGACATTGAAAACCTTTATATTGTAGGAAGAGCTACAAGCGGCGACCCTACAAGCGGTCATGCATGGAACCAGATATGCCTTGACGGTGAATGGTACAATTTTGACTCAACATGGGACGACCTTGCTCCCGAATATCAGGAGTATTATGGCGGTGCGCAGTATTATTACAAATGGTTTAACGTTACCGATGCTGATTTTACTTACCGCCACTATTCTTTTGAAGGATATACCGAAGTATACAGCGCCAAAACATGTACCGCAACTAAATATTCCTACGATAACCACAGCGAAAATTTCCAAATGGGCGACAGTGACTTCCTGGTAAGCGGCAACGGCAAGACAAAGTCTGCTTTTTCCGTTGAAGAAGCACTCAGCTACATCAGCAAATCCAATAACTCAAAGGCAGATTACGTTATCACCTATACAGGCGAAGTTATTGAAGATGAGCTTGCCGATGTAACAGTAAGCAGCACTGTTACCGTTGGTGCGGCTAAGTCCGTTACATTCGCAGGTCCCGCATCTTACACCTTCAGCGGCGGATTAACGGCAAACTGCGACGTTATATTTGAAGCAGAAGCAACTCTTGGCGGAAATGTGACCTCCGCTTCAAAGGCTATCACCGTTAAGAACCCGGGTTCTGACGGAAATACCGTTTACTTTGCGGAAAATGCCGTTGTAAGCATCAAGGCCCTTAATTTTGAAGGACCTTTTGCAAATGTAGTAGACGGCGGCGCTAAATCAATTAACATCGCAGCCGTTAAATCAACAGCAGACAACTACAACAACGGCAAAAACCAATTCTTTATTATGTCCGGAAATGCAGTTGTCGGCACCATAACAAATACAGGCGCATTTGATCTTTGCATAGAGCAGAATGCAAATGTTTCCGTTACAGGAGCAGTTACTTCCAAGGGCGGCGAAAAGGTGAACCTTATCCCCGTTGTAGAGAAGGACGGCTATTTCAATTATACCGAGATCGCAAACGGCACAACTCTCCTTAACGCAAAAACAGCTGCGGCTGCCTGCTTCAAGTCGGCATACACTATAATCGGCGAAGAAGAGGACATCGATTATAACTATGCTATCTACAAGGACGGCACAGCTATCAAGGCAACTCTCCCGAGAGTTTATGCATATTACGGCGAAAAAGTAGATTATTACGGCGCATATGCACTGTTTGACGAGGCTGTAACAGCAATAAACGGCGACAAGAGCCTTAGCGGCGTTCCCGTTACCATTGTTATCACAGACAACGTTGAAACTGCAAAGTTTGCTCTCCCCACAAAGGTAAAGAGCGTAACTGTCACATCGACATCGGGACAGTCTATCACCGTTAAGGATGCGGCTTCTGTTTCTGTCGGCGTTGACCTTACTCTTAACAATGTTGCTATCGAAACTACAAACACAAAGGGCTATACTCTTACCACCTCCAAGAACCTTACGCTGAATGGATTTTCCTCGAAAACTCTTACAGCATTAAAGGGCGGCGCAAAGAGCGAGCTTACGCTTGACAGTATGTTCGGCGGCTGCAATATAACAGGCTTCGGCACTATGACTGTAAATGCAGGCTTTGACGCAGGCTCTCCCATTACCGTCAACGTTGGTTCTCTCGTTATCAACGGAAGAGACGGCTATGACATTTATGTAAGCAGTGATACGACTGCATTTACCGTAAAGGACATCACCGGAAAATCGGAAAACGGAGTTGCCGAAATTCTTTACGGCAAAAACGCAAAGCCCATAACTATCACAGGAAACGCATATGGCAGCATTTTAGTTTCATCGGAAGTCAACTTCACAGACGGTATGAAGGTATTTACAGCAAAAACTGCGGATATGTCCGTATTTACGCTGAACAGCGCTAACCTTCCCACCGACGGCTTTAACTATACTCTTACAAGAACAGGCAGCGACCTTTGTGTAGGTAAGGTAGTATTTTCAGTTAAGGTCGGCAGCGATGTACTGGCATTTGTTAAATGGTCAGATGTTGTAAACACCATTAACACAAGAAAAAATCCGAATGCAGAATATACTGTTGGTATTATCGACGATACAGATATAGGCGGCGCTCTCACAATGCCTAAGGCAAAGACCTTCAGCAGCTTAGCTATCCAAGGCAACACAGGCAGTGAGACCCTTACCTTCACAGGCACAAGCATTTCTCTTACAGGTAATACAATATTTTACGGAATCAAGCTCAATTCCGTTAAGAAGGGTACAACAACTCCCACTTCCTTCAACATCGCTGCAGGCAAGAATGATCTCGGTCTTGTTGGGGTAAGCGGAAGTATAAATAACGTTACATCTTCCGGTATGGTTATTATCGACAGCACCACCGTTAAAGGAAACCTTACGGCAGATTTACTTTATGTATATCCGATATTGGAAATGACCTCCCCCGAATCCTCCAATGTTGGTATACCTGCAATTAACGCTTTCCCGATAGATGCTTTCAGCGGCAAGACCGTTGCAGACACGGGCGTTACTGTAGAAGGTGCGCTTAACGTAAAAACAGCTGTCATGCTTTTAAGCTCTCTTACGGTAAAGGGCAGCTTCACAGCAGGCGGAATTGGTACTGTTCCGTCCGATACAAACGCAGACGGCGTATCTCTTGTGCTTTACAAGAACAAGAAGGCTGCGTCTATCGGCAAAGGCGGAATCGAAGGCTACCAGATCAAGTTTGCGCTGGTTGACCCCGCAACAGGCAAGACGGCTAAGGTTGAGGAAGGTACTGTCATCGCAACCATTTCAGGTCCTTACGCAGACCAGCTTGTACCTTCCGAACTTAACCTTGATTCCGATGATACCGAAGTAGGCTACTACATCATTAAGGAAGGCAAGAACCTTGTTGCAAAGTCCAAGGCTACCGCAGGTCTTGTCAAGGTATCGGTATCAAGCGGCGGTACAGCTTACTACACAAGCCTTGAGGAAGCTGTCAAGGATATTTCCGCAACAGGCTCCTCCGAAATGAGCTATAGGATTTATCTTGCAGGAAGCAAGACTTATTCAAAGCTCCCTCTCCCCTCGGCTAAGAAGTACGGTGCCATTGTATTTACATCTGAGGAACCCGTAACACTTACCGTAAAGAGCGACATTTCTCTTACAGGCAACCTTATCATCGAAAGCAGCGTTACAATCAATAAGGTAAACAGCAAGAACGAGGTCGTTCCTATCGGCGTAAATGTCGGCACATACGAATTTACAGGCTATGGCAAGCTTTCGCACAACGGAACTGCAAATCAGATAACAAACGTAAGCGGCAAGGGTACATTCTCACTTGCAGGCGATATTGCAGTAAGCGGCAAGGTAAATGTGGGTACATTCGTATTCAGCGACAACACCGTAACTCTCGGAGCAAAATCCGGCTTTGCAGGCGCTGTTGATTCTACAAACGGCACTCTGGAGTACACTCTTGCAAATGCAAAGAACATCAAGCTCGGTACCGTAACAGGTTCTCTTGAAGTCGCACTTGACAGCGAGCCTTATATCGGTCAGCAGATAGCTGCTCTGACAGGTGATTATACCGAGGGCGCAGTTATTATCAGCGGCAGCAGCGAAAAGGCAGTACGTTCGGGAAACAACCTTGTTGCATTTGCAGCAGATAAGGCAATTGTTGTAACGGACACTACCGATGCGGAAAATCCCGTTAAGCGTGTATATGATTCCGTTACAAATGCTGTTACAGACATCACAAGGATAGGCAATGCAAGCGGAACATACACAGTTAAGCTGAACGAAGATGTTAACCTTTCAAAGCTTCCTCTCCCCACAAAGGGCAAGTACACTTCAATCAAGTTTGTTGCCGACAGTAAGGTAACTATCAGCATCACCTCCGATATTACTCTTACGGGCAGGCTCATTATCGGTAACAATGTAACGCTGAGAAAGGTAAAATCTCTTACAGATTCTACCGAAAAGCCTCTTAAGATAACCGCTCCCAAGAATTCCGGCTTCTTTGCAGCTGCCGAAGGCTCGGGCGTTATCTCGAACGCTTCCGGTGCTATTGCTCTTGGCTAAGGTAAAAGTCCGGTATACGACAGAATAAAATTTAACACATAACATTCACCCCCGACTTCATTCAATGTGAGGTTGGGGGTGATTTTTATAAAATGTTAATTTCTATTCATAATAAATGTTAATTTGTTCGCTAATATATTGCAATCTGAATTTTATTGTGATATAATTATTTTGTATCAGTATGTCTTGCTGTTCCAAGACTTTCCCCATAAGGGAAACTATAGCAAGATCAAGAGGAATTGGGAGATACTGAAAATCCGTCCGAAAGGGAGGGGAATTATCCCTTGTCGGGCAAAAAATGAAAGGAAGGTCATTGCAGTATGAATGACACAATGAGAAAGCGCATTGTTTCAGGTCTTGTTGCTCTGGGAATGGTAATGTCCCCGGCAGGTGCAGGACTTGGAACGATACCAGCGTTCGCCGAAGACGGTATTGCTACTGTAAATACCGAGGGCGGCAGCGAAGGCGGCTCCGAGGGCAGCGAAGGCGGTTCCGAGGGCGGCGAAGGCGGCTCCGAGGGCAGCGAAGGCGGCTCAGAGGGCGGCGAAGAAGGCTCCGAGGGCGGCGAAGGCGGTTCCGAGGGCAGCGAAGGCGGCTCAGAGGGCGGCGAAGAAGGCTCCGAGGGCGGCGAAGGCGGTTCCGAGGGCGAAGAAGGCGGCTCCGAGGGCGGTGAAGAAGGTTCCGAAACGTCCGGATCTTATAATACATCGGATCAGGTGTTTGAGAAGTTCGGTGACGATGTTCTGCCTTATTACGGTATATTCACGGATGTCGGTGCAGACAGCGAAATGTTTGACGGTATGGTCTACAATGCCGTAAACGCATACACTCCCAGCATATATGCGTCTACCGACGGATATAACGGACTGACATCAGCCGAAAAAGCAATTTACAGCGCTCTTTATTCCTGCGCTGTAAGAATTGACACTTCTACCGAAAGCTATAAATCAAAAGACGAGATACATTATACCGACGGCGGAACAAAGCCTTTGTATTTCTTTGCGGATATTGAAAACTATAAAACTACCGATGGTATGGCTTTGATCTCCGATTCTACTGAGGATCAGGTAGAAAGAGCCTACAGCGCAATGTGTTATGACAATCCGCAGCTGTTCTGGCTTGCTCATGCATGGACTGCATTCGGTTACTATGATTCCGGCAATAATTTTATCTGCCGTGCAGTTGCTATCGGTACCGAAGTGACCGAATATGCTACAGGCAGCAAGCGTCAGGCAGCTAAAACAGCTCTCTTTAAAGAGGTAAACGAAGTGCTTGACGGCGCTGAAATGTTCGCCAACGACTACAGCAAGGAATGGTATGTTCACGATTATCTCTGCAACAAGACCATTTACGACCCCAATCTCGGCGGCAGCAGAGAAAGCCCCTACGACCACGATGTAACCGGTCTTTTCCTCCACGGCGTATGCGTATGCGAATCCTATGCAAAGAGCACACAGCTTCTTCTTAACGCTCTGGACATTGACGTTCTTTATGTTGTAGGTATGGCTTATTCTAACGGTCAGCTTGCAGGCGGCCATGCCTGGAACCAGATAGGCATTGACGGCGAATGGTACAACTATGACGCAACATGGAACGATCTCCCCGAAAAATACTGGGATACTGTTGGTCAGTATAATTATGATTACTTTAACGTACCCGACAGCGCATTTAACTATGAGCATCATGCCTTTGAGGATTATACATCTATGTATGATGTTCATACATGTACTGCCGATACATATTCCTACGATAATCATGAAGAAAACTTCAAAACAGCTGACTGCAACTTCGTGGTAAGCGGAAACGGCACATCCAAGCCCGTTATTTCCATTGAAAGCGCACTCAGCTACATAAGCAGATGCAATAAGACAACTGCCGATTACGTTATCACCTATACAGGCGAAAACCCCGAAGATGGCGTGACCGTAAAAAATCCCGTTACTGTTGCTGCAGCAAGATCCGTTACATTCAGCGGAGCTTCGTCTTATACCTTCAGCGGTGGATTGACCGCACAGGCTGACGTTGTATTTGCAACCGATGTTACCCTCGGCGGAACAGTAAAGGTTGGCAGCAAGACTGTTACGGTCAACGGCAGCACACTTGATCTTGCTCCCGGATCTGTTATAAGCATAAGCAAGCTTGAACTTGTCAATGGCGAGGAAAGCAATGCTATCGTATTCGACAAGGGTGCTTTATCCGTAAACATAAGCAATCTTGTTTCTTCCGCAGCCGAAGATTTCAAAAATACAGTACGCTTCACATCTTCAAACGTTACTGTAGGAGCAATTACCACTACAGGCAAGTTTGACCTCTGTGCTGCAAAGGGTGCGCACATTACCGTTACCGGAAAGGTTACTTCCACAGACGAGGAAAAGACAAATCTTGTATACGGTATTTACAACGATAATTTATTTGTTCCCTGGGAGGCAGAGAACGGCACAACTCTTATTACGGCAAATACAGCCGCAGCTTCCGCCTTCAAATCGGAATATGAAGCAATTATAACAATAAACGGCGTTAAAACAAACGATATTGTTTCCTATGCAGTTTACAAGGACGGCAAGGAGGTCAAGGTAACTCTCCCGAGAGTAAACGTACTTTACGGCGATGACAAGAGCTCCTACGGCTCCTTCGCAACCTTTGACGATGCTGTTGCAGCGGTAAATGCAGACAAGAATCTTGTTGGCACTCCCGTTGTATTCGAGCTTCGCAGCGATGTTGAATCCGCAAAGTTTGCTCTTCCCACAAAGGTAAAGAGCGTTACTATCACATCGGAAGAATCCAATACTATTACTCTTAAGGGTGCAGCTTCGGTTTCCGTAGGCGTTGACCTTACTCTTGACAACGTTGCTATCGAAACCACAAACACAAAGGGCTATACATTTACAACCTCCAAGAACCTTACGCTGAATAACTTTATGTCCTCCACCCTTACAGCATTAAAGGGCGGCTCGGCAAGCGAGCTTACTCTTGACAGTATGTTCGGCGGCTGCGATATAACAGGCTTCGGCGTTATGACCGTAAATGACGGCTTCGACGCAGGTTCCGACATTACCGTTAACGTTGGTACTCTTGTGCTCAACGGCAGAGGTGACTATGATATTTATTTAAGCAGTGATACAACCGCATTTACCGTAAAGAGCATTGTCGGCAACAACGTTAACGGAATGGCTGAAATTGTTTACGGCGAAGGCGCAAAGCCCATAACTGTCACAGGCAGCGCATCCGGCTATATCTTAATTTCAACATACGACAGAAACGGCTTTACAGACGGTCAGAAGGTATTGACAGCTAAAACTGCCGATATGTCTGTATTTGAACTGAACAGCAGCAATGTTCCTCAGGACGGCTTTGATTATGTCCTCACAAGAAAGGGCAGCGACCTCTGCGTAGGCAAGGCTGTATTTGAATTCGCTATGTCAGACCCAGAGACCTCCACAGAATATGCAAAGGTCAAGATGGCTACATGGAGCGACTTTGTAAGCTCAGTAAATGCAAAGAACAACGGCTTTGAATATACCGTATATCTCCTTGACAATGTTGATGTGGGCGGCGCTCTCACAATGCCTAAGGCAGGTACATTCTCCAAGCTGAAGATCAGAAGTGATTCTAACTATACTTATGAGCTTACCTTCACAGGCAATATCACTCTTACAGGCAATACCTGCTTCGAGGGTCTTGTTCTTTCAAGCGTAAAGGTATCAAAGGGAGATCTTACCCGTGTGAAATTCAGTATTTCCGCCGGAAATAATGACCTTACCCTTAACGGTATCACATGGTACAGCGAAGCAGGTATCAGCGGTATTACTTCAAAGGGTAACGTATCTCTGTCGGATGTTACTGTTTCCGGTAACCTCACAGCAGGTTCACTGTACACCAGCGGCTCATTTGTTACCGGAAATGTTACGGTTTCCAACAGAACATCGCTTGACTATCTGTGTGTAGACGGAAACTTCTCCACAGGAGAGCTTTGGGCAAATGAAAACTCCTACCTCAGAGTAGTAAAGGGCAAGAAGTTCACTATCGGCAAGGGCGGCTTCTCCGCAGATTCCGATAAGCTCACACTTGAAATCATTAATGCAGACTTCACTAAGTACACACCTAAGTCACTTGAAACTATCGGTACTATATCAGGTACTTATGCAAAGAACATCCAACTCGCAGCTGAATGCGGCGGAGAAACACTCACAGTTGTACGTTCCGGCAACAACCTTGTTGCGGCTCCTTCCGAAAACCTTGTAAAAATGACAAGGGGCGAAAAATCATACCTTTACTCATCCTATGAGGACGCAATAAAGGACATCACCTCAATGGCTGACCCCGACGCTGTCTATTATATTTACTTCAGCGGCGAAACGACCATCCCCAAGCTGACAATGCCTGCCGCAAAGAAGTACAGAGGACTCTTTTTTGCAACTGAAGACGAAAGTGCAGTTATCAACACAAATTCCGACCTCAGCATTACAGGCAGCTTCTACATTGGAAGCAATGTTACCGTAAACAAGCTCGGCAAGAACGGCAGCATCACAGATATGAACATCAATGTCGGCACAAATACTTTATTCCTTTACGATAACGCTCAGGTCTCCTACAAGGACGGAGCAAGCCACATCGGCAAGCTCAGCGGCTCTAAGGGCAGCCGTATCAATATTCTCAATGGCGGTTACGTTGAAATAAGCGGTGCTGTAAGCGCAGACGATCTTGAATTTTATGGTGAATTAACCTTAGGCGACAAGTCATCCCTCAATGTTTCTAATTTCAAGGGCGACGGCGTATTAAAATACCCCTTCAAGAACGCTTCCAAGATGAAGTTCGGTAATATCTGGTATGACGGAAGCTTAAAGTTTGACTCTACAGATGATACCGTTATCGACAACGGCACATACGTTGCAAACATCACAGGCACCCTTGATACCTTCATCAGAGTAGGTGATATGCCGCCTGTATGGACAGATGAAGATATTAACGTAGCAGCTGACGGCTATCAGGCTGTTCGTTCCGGAAACAAGCTGGTGGTTGTCAACAACATCAACAATGCTGTAAGACTGGTAAACACATATTCCAACCAGGAATACTATTACGACACCTTTGAAAGCGCAATGAAGGACATCACAAGAATGAACAGCAAGGACGCAAGATATGCTGTTTACATCAAGGGCGATATGACAGTGTCCAAGATTGCTCTTCCTGCAGCAAACAAGTATGCGGCACTCGACATCAGAACTGTTGACCCCAACGCTCCCGTTACTATCACAACAGCTTCCGACCTTGCTCTGACAGGTGACCTTTATATCCCCGCAAATGTTACTGTCAACAAGACAGACAAGAGCGGCAAGATCGTTCCTATGAACGTTAACACAGGTAATTATTACCTTATCTGCAACGGTTACCTTTCAAAGGGCGACGGCGTAAGCCAGGTAGGCAACATCAGCGGCAAGGGCAAGATAAACCTTTCCAAGGATGTTAATATCACAGGCAACGTCAATGTCGGAACCTTCTATGCACTGAGCAATGTTACCCTCAGCGACAAGTCCTCCTTCACTTCCGCAACCTTCTTCGCAGGTGGCGGCTCCTTCAACTATCCTGCAAAGAACGCTGCAAAGATAAAGCTGGGCGACATCTTCAAGAGCGGCGCTGTTATATTCCCCATGTTCGGCGAAGGCAAACAGGTTGCAGCCGTAACAGGCGACTTCCCCGACGGTGCTATCATTTTCGGCAATGAGCACAGCTATGACGAGCTTTACAAGGCAGTCCGTACCGGCAGCAAGATCATTATCAGAAAGTCTGCCGATGCTGTTATCATGACAGACGGTGACGGTGTTGACCGTGCTTACAGCTATCCCGAGGACGCAATAACCGACATCGCAAGAATAAACAACGCTTCCGGCGAGTACACCATAAACCTTACTGAGGGAAGAGGATATGCAAAGCTTCCTCTCCCTGCAAAGGGCAAGTACAAGTCCGTTAAGTTTGTTTCCGACGTTGAAGGCGGAGTATATCTTGATGTTACTTCCGATATTACTCTTACGGGTAATCTTATTATCGGCGACAATGTAACATTGAGAAGAGTAAAATCTCTTACGGATCCCACAGTTAAGCCTCTCAAGATAACCGCTCCCAAGGGTTCGGGCTTCTATGCCACTACTTCGGGAACAGGTGTTATCATGAACGCTTCGGGAGATATTCTTGCTTGATCGGGTGCAATACTCACAACACCTGCGGTTTTTATGAACCGTAAATAACAAATAACAAGGCGCAGTCCGCATGACCGTTTTCACGGTTTTATGCGGACTGCGCTTTTATTTGGAATTAGTATAATTATTATTTTAGCGGAGCGCTTTCTTATCTGTAATACTGTGCCTGTGCCGCAAACATTTCGGCGTAAATGCCGTTGTTTTTGTCCACAAGTTCATCGTGTGTGCCGTACTCCGCTATCCTGCCGCCTGAAAATACCGCAATTTTGTCGCAGAACCTACAGCTTGAAAGCCTGTGTGATATATACACCGCTGTTTTTCCGCCCACAAGGGTATCAAACTGCCTGTATATCTCATACTCCGCAACAGGGTCAAGGGCGGCGGTAGGCTCGTCAAGTATTACTACCGGCGAACTCTTGTGCAGCGCCCTTGCAATGGCTATTTTCTGCTGTTCGCCGCCTGAGGGTTCAACGCCGTTCTCGTCAAACGCCTTGAAAAGCATTGTTTCTCTGCCGTTTTCAAGGGAATTGACCTTATCCGCAAGTCCCACCTGTTCAATAAGCCCGTCAAGCTCGCTGTCGTCACATTCGCCGTTTAAAATTATGTTATCCTTAAGGGAAAACGCAAACAGCTTGAAGTCCTGAAAAACGGGGGAGAACAGCTGCATATATTCGTTGTAGTCATACTCCTTGATGTTAACGCCGTCAAGGAGTATTTCGCCGCTTGTGGGGTCGTAAAGGCGGCAGAGCAGCTTTACAAAGGTGGTTTTTCCTGCGCCGTTAAGTCCCACAACGGAAAGATGCTCACCTTGATGAAGTGTCACCGAAACGCCGTCAAGCACCGTTACCGTTGTGTTGGGGTAGGTGAAGCAGACGTTGCGGAATTCAATGGTGTGAGGCTTGTTTTCAACGTGTCGGCTGCCCTTTTCTATCGCCGCAGGGTAGTTCATGAACTTAACGTATTCGTAAGCGTAGCCTGTGCGTTTTATCATCTCCTGAACGCTGTAGGCAAGTACCTGCATTGAGCCGTAAAAGGTGCCGCCTGCGGAAAGAAGCTGTGAGAACGCACCAACGGTTATTTTCCCCGTTATAACAAGTATGCCTACATATAAATAGCTGCCGAAATCCCTTGCAACGTCGGCAAATACCGAAGCAATGCTGAGAGGAAGCTGACGGTCGGCTTGGCTTTTCCAGTTTTTTATGCTGTCGCCGGTGTACTTTTCCCACTTTTCTACCATCATATCCTTTGCCCCGTAAAGACGTATATCCTTGCCGAAGCGGAAGTCGTTTATCTCATAGCCAAGGTAGCCGAAGACCCTGTTCAGCTTTGATAGCTTTGCATAGGATTCTATTTCTATCTTGTTTTTTCTGCTGTTTATGAACGCCGTCACGCCCAGCATTGCCCCTGTTATAAGGAACAGCACAGGTGCTTTTACCGCAATGACCGCCACAACGCCTGCAATTGTCATAACAGCGGCTATGCTGTTGAAAAGCTGCTGCGAAATGCCGTGAACGCCGCCGGAATACCAGGACATACCCGTTCTTGCGGCTTCTATCTGGTCAAGAGCCTTTTTATCCTCTGTAAGCTGAAAGTCAAGTTCCATTACTCTGCGGCTCATCTGCTCCGTAAAAAGGTTCTGGAACTTTTCATCGTATTTTTCCATTGTAACCCCGAGGAAGGAGCTTGCAAGGGAAAGAAGGGTGTTCCCGAGAACAAGTATTGCTGCGTACATAAGCAGCTTTTGTATATCCCGTTCCCCAAGCAGCTCGTCAATGATAAGCGGCGTCATAAAGATGTTCACAAAGGGGTGCGCCGCACCTGCAAGCACCTGCATTCCGCCTATGAAAAAATAGGACTTGTGTGCTTTCCATGCAATGGGGTAAAAGTATTTCAGAGCGTCCATAATGTGGCTTTCGGACTTTTTGTCTTTATTCTGCCGCTTCTGCATAATCTTTTCCCTCCTTGTAATACTGCGCCTGTATCTCGAACATTTCCGCATAAGCGCCCTTTTTGGCAAGCAGCTCGTCGTGAGTGCCGTACTCCACCATTTCCCCCGCCTTGAACATTGCTATGCTGTCGCAGAAACGGGTGGATGAAAGACGGTGGGAAATGTAAACTGCGCTTTTATCTCCAATTATCTCGTCAAAGCTCTTGTAAAGATTGTATTCCGCAAGTGCGTCAAGGGCGGCGGTGGGTTCGTCAAGAACAATAACGGGAGCGTCCTTGTACAGCGCCCTTGCAAGAGCCAGCTTCTGCTTTTCGCCGCCCGAAAGGTCAACGCCGTCGTCGTATATCACCTTAAGAAGCTCGGTATCGGCGCCTTTTTCAAGGGAAGCCAGCTTCTCCGCCATTCCTGCCTTCACAAGACACTCCTCAGCACGTTTTTTGTCCGTGTCCTCCGGTCTGTCCATTGACACGTTCTCATTCATTGGGAACGCAAATATTTCCACATTCTGGAACACGGGCGAAAACAGTCTGTAATACTCGTTCCGCTTAAATCGGCGTATATCCGTGCCGTTAAGGAGAATTTCCCCCTCGGTAACGTCATAAAGCCGCAGAAGCAGTTTGATAAAGGTAGTCTTTCCTGCGCCGTTAAGACCCACCACAGCAAGGCGTTTTCCCGGTTCAAGTGTAAGGTTCAAATTTTTCAGAGCGTAATTTTCCTGTCCCGAATATTTAAAGGATACGTTTTTGAACTCAAATATGTATTTATCGCTTTCGGGAACGGGTATACAGTCGCTTTCATCATCTGGCGCAAGATCCATATAGGAGCGGAAGTTGTCAACCTGCAAAGAGCATTGCTTGTAGCCGCCTATTGAGTTAAGAAGCCCCGTCATAGCGGAGGTAAAGGTGGTGGCAAAGCCGATGTAAAGGGTAAAATCACCTATGGAAATGCCGCCGCCCAAAAAGCTGTAGATAAGAACGCCGTATACCACCGCCGTTGAGATAAGGGTCATTCCGTGGGCAAAAAGGCTGTTGTATATCCACAGGTTACGGCTGCGCATCATTCGCTCCTGCTTCTCGCCGAGGATTTCATGCTGCTTGTCCGAAAGCCAGTCCTTCATGCCGAAAAGCCTTACGTCCTTTGCGTAGTCGAAGTCCTGAGTTGTGCGCTCCATGTAATGTATCCTGCGCCATACGGGAGCGAGCCTGTCCCAGACTTCCTTTCTGTCCTTTTTAACGGTGTAGCGGAAGAAAAGGAACTGCACAACGGACAGCGCCGCAATTATCAGCACAAGCCGCCAGTCCAGCGCCGCAACAACGGAAAAGGTGGTCACCATAACAAAAAGCTGTACGCCCAGGGAGTAGACCGAGTGTATAAGTCCTTCAACACCGTTGTTGTTGCCGCCCGTGGCTTCCTCCGCCTTGCTTTCCATATCAAGTATGTCGGGACGTTCAAGGGTCTGATAGTTCATTGACAGGGTCTTTTCCGCACGTTCCGTAATAACGTGCATACGCACACCGATGGCGTTGTACCAGCGCTTGTTGTCGGTAACGGTGTTTATTATCATGCTGACGATCTCCACCGCCGTTGTGATGATAAGCAGCTTTATAAGGGGAGCAATGTCCTTTTCGGGGCTGTTTGCCTGCTGCTCAACAATGTCAAGGACAAACTTTCCGATAATGCTCCACATATACTGCATAAGTGAGTTTGTGACAACTCCTACCGCCATAAGCGCCAGCAGCTTCGGGCAGTATTTTTTTATTTTCCCCAGAATATACACCGAATTGCTTAAAATGCCGTATTCGGTGTGAAGAGGGTTTTCCTTCTCTTCCTTTTTCTTCTTCACTTTTTATCCCCCTTGCTTTATTGTTTTAATAATAAAGTTGAATCAGTTTGTTTTATACTAATAACCAATTAAAAACTGTACAAAAAATCGAGCATAATCTTAGCTTTATGGATTATGCGAAGATTTTTTGTCTACAGTTTTATTGGTTATTTGTATTATATAACGGGCGGCTGATAGCCGCCCCTACGATTGGCGATATTTTGTCTATTTTGTAGGGGCGGATATTATCCGCCCGTTATTTCTATGGTTTTTCAACTTTAATAATAAAGTTGAGTTTTATTTATTTCGGTTGGGTTTGTCGGACAAATTATTATTAAAGGTATCATTTCTGAAATAAGGCTCACCGCAGCGGTTGTCGGTCTGATAGCTGAAAGCGGTGGGGCGGTTCATAAGCACCTTTGTAAAGGCAAGAAACGCCACAAGACCGCAGGTGGCTATGTACTGATAGATATTTTCGCTTGAACAGCCGTTGTTAAGGTCTGCTTTCCATATAAGACCGAATTTCAGCATACCGTCAATTATTTCCCGGGCATTTTCTGCGGTTATATGCAGGGAATGGCAAAGTGTCTTGGCGGTAAAGAACATTGTGGTCTTCCGTCCTGCAAGGAAATACACGGCTCTCAGTGCGTTTGGAAGGGCGAGGAACCCGAAAAATTCCGCCGCTATGGGTTCATATGCGAGCCAGCCGTCATAACCCTGCTTCGGCTCGGGCATAATAAGCATATAGCGCAGGTCTGCCGAATTTCTCGACTGCATAAAGCCGTTTCCCCATGTGACCTGTGAATAGTTGTTAAAGTTCCCGTTTAAAATATACTCGGAAAGAGGCTCATATTCCCGGCAGCCGCAGCAGGAAAGTGCAAGCACTCGTCCTATCTCCCAGCCTGCTTCAAACTTATCTTCGTTGGGGAGAGCGTTGTAATATTTCAGCAGCTTTGTATGTATATCTTCCTTTTCTTCCTGCCGTCCGAACAGCTCATCAATGGTAACGCAGAGAAAATCCGCAACTGCAGGAAGAAGCTGTGCGTCGGGGTAGCTTGCTATTTCCCACTTTGAAACAGCCTGTGGCGAAACTCCCACAGCGTCGGCAAGCTGCTCCTGTGTGAAGCCTTTTTCCTTGCGTATACGCTTTAAGTTTGAGTTGAATGTATTTTCCGTAACGATCACGTCCTTTCGGGCTATAGGCTCATTATATCACAAGCTGCAGTTGAAAACAAGCTAAAGATAGTTTAACAATTCAACCCACGGTTGAGAAAATGGCAGTGCTTTGCCATACTGTAAGAAAATTTAACCGAATTGTAATTTGAAAAGCTGCCCCATATGTGTTATCATTAATTTATCAAGTTAAAAAGGATGGTCGCAGAAATGACGGAACAGGAGCTTCAGAATCATATTATCCCAAGATCAAAGGCTGTAATAAACGAAGTAAAAAAAGTCGTTATCGGCAAGGACGATATTATCATAAAAACACTGCTTGCCATAACCGCAAAGGGGCATATACTTCTTGACGATATTCCGGGAGTTGGCAAGACCACTCTTGCCGTTGCGTTCTCAAAGGCTATGTCGCTTGACTACAAGCGTATGCAGTTCACCCCCGACGTTATGCCTGCGGACGTTACAGGCTTCAATTTCTATAACAAGCAGACAGGTCAGTTTGAATTCCGAGAGGGCGCAGCAATGTGCAGCCTTTTCCTTGCGGACGAGATAAACCGTACTTCCAGCAGGACCCAGAGCGCTTTGCTTGAGGTAATGGAGGAGGGCGCAGTTACCGTTGACGGCGTAACAAGAACGCTGCCCCGTCCCTTTATCGTTATCGCCACACAGAACCCCGTTGGTTCGGTAGGTACGCAGCTTTTGCCCGAATCACAGCTTGACCGCTTCATTATAAAGCTGTCAATGGGCTATCCCGACCTTGAAAGCGAGATCTCCATTCTTAGATCAAAGGCAGCCGCCGACCCTGCGGACGCTGTAAGAGCCGTTGCTTCAAGGCAGGATATAATTATGATACAGAACGCCGCAGACGATGTTTTTGCAGATGACAGAATATACCGCTACATTGCTTCGATCGCCGCCGCAACGAGAGAACACCCCCTGATAAAGCTGGGATTAAGCCCGAGAGGTACGGTTGCACTTGCTTCAATGGCAAAAGCCTGCGCCCTTCTTCACGGCAGGACCTTTGTTATCCCCGATGATGTTAAGTACGTTGCAGGGGACGTATGCGCACACAGGCTTATCCTTACGGCAAAGGCAAAGGCAAGCGGCAGCAGTACGGAAACGGTGCTTGCCGAGGTAATGAACAGCGTTCCTGCGCCGAAGCTGTAAATCTGCGATATGAAGATATTATATATAGTTTTTCTTATAATGTCGGCGGTGTTTTACCCACTTTACCATGACGACCTTTCCTTTCTGCTGCTTGTTACACTGCTGATATTCCCTGTTTTTATGGGAATTATCCTTGGAGTAACGGTAAAAAAGCTGAAAATTAAAATTTCGGGAGTGCCGGAAAGGGTAACAAGGGGAGAAAAGCTGACAATAAGGGTACACGTTAAAAATCCCACGTTCATACCCGTTTCAAGCTGCGTTGTTAATATGCTTTACAGAACGGACGGGGATAAAAGGTTCCATAAATATTCTATGTCCGTACCCGTCAGGGCACGTTCCTCCGAGGTCATTGTGATGAATCTTACCCCCGAGCATTGCGGAACGGTGGAATTTATCATAAAACACGCTTCTGTGTTTGACCTTATAGGTCTGTTTTCAGCAAGGATAAAGCTGGGAACAAGGCTTTCCTGCGCAGTTATGCCAAAGGAGCTGCCCTTTGCCGCGGAGGAAGGCTTAACGGGCGCAGAAAGCATTTCGGGCAGCTGTTCGGGAGTAAGGACAGACGGCGAGCCGCCCGATGTTGCGGAAATGAGAGATTACCGTGACGGTGACAGAATGAACAGGATACATTGGAAGCTGAGCAGCCGCAGCGAGAGCTTTATAGTAAAGGAATTTTCGGGGCATCGGGCGGCGCATATCCTTGCCGTTCCCGACCTTGCCGCCTGTAAAAAAGCTGACGAAGCGGACAGGGTACTTGATGTGTACGCTTCACTTATGCGCTCCGCCATTTCCTGCGGAATAACAGCAGATGTGCTTATCAAAGACGGCGAGGACGGGGAAATAAAGCTGCAAAGAGCGGAAAACGCCGCCGAGCTGGATAGGCTTCTGTACCGTCAGGTGTCTGCCCTTGAATACGGCGGAGAAATTTCCCTTACTGCGGAGCTTACGGAATGTTACGGCGAGCTTTCCGCCGTACAGGGTGCTTTTTCACGCATTATCATAATAACTCCTTCGGAGAAAAAAGCGGCTCTTTCCGCAATTGAGCAGGTCTCGGGCGGCGTGGAAACCGATGTTTTCAACGTTGGAGAAAAGGGTGCCGTTGAAGAAGATAAACATTCCGACGTTATTATTTACGATATTTTTTCGGGAGAGGGGCTTGCTCTGCCCGAGGGCTTTGCCATTTAAACGGAAAGGAGGTCTGCAGCCGTGAGAGCGGAGGGAGTTGCCGTTGAGGCGTTTCTCTGCGCAGAGTCGGACGGAAAAAAGGGTCTTGTCTGGTCTGCCGCACGAATAATAATAGCACTTGCAGGAACGCTGGGAACGGTTTTTTGCTTTCTTACCTGCATCGACACGGGAGTAAGCGGAGGAATTGCCGCCGCTGCCGTTATAATATCCGTTATTCTGTACGGAGCGGTGTTCAGTCTTAAAGGGAAGAAGCTGCTGCTTTCGCTGGGCGCAGTCTTCGGGGCGTATGCCGCAGCCTTGTTTTATGTAAGGGAACGCTTCTGCAACGGACTGGCAAACGTTATGAATATTTACCTTGCAAGGGTAAGGCATATTTATGCGGAAAAGAGCTTTATTGACCTGCTTTATCCCGAAAGTGCATCGGAGGACACCCGTATTTTTATCATATTTGTTTCTCTGCTCATAGTGCTGCTTTATACTTACGGCATAGTTTACAGAAGCAGCCTTCCTGCGGTGCTTGCGGCATCTGTTCCCCCTGTGGAGCTTTGCCTTTATTTCGGACTTGCGCCCTCATATGTTGCATTTTTTGCTGTACTGGCAAGCTGGGTCGCAGTTTTTGCCCTTGACCTTAGCAGCCCCGAAAAAAGCGGTGCCTATAGGAGCGCATCCTCCCAATGCGGCTTTGCGGCAGCAGCGGCGGCTCTCATATGCGCAGTTACGGCGTTTATGATAATGCAGTTAAGCGGTTACAGCCGTCCGCCCGTACTTGACGAGATACACAGCGGCGTTAAGGAATATATTAACGGCGATACCTTTAAAAACGCCGTTCAGGAAATAAAGCTTACCGAGATAGTTAAGCGTGACGGCACCGTTGACCACGGAAAGCTGGGCGAAAACGGCAACATAACCTTTGACAACAAGCCCATTCTGAGCGTTACTATGCCAAAGACAGCCGATACGGTCTATCTGAGAGGCTTTGTAGGCTCTGTGTACACGGGAAAAAGCTGGGAAGATCTGCCGAGCTCAAGCCTTGACGAGCTTGCTGAGCTGAACGGCTCCTTTTCAACGGAGGGAATGAACACCCTGCTTCTCAGCAGCTACAACCTTAAGACCTCGGGGGTAAGGCTGCCCGAGTATTCCTTTTATGTGAAAAACATTTCCGCAGACGACGAGTATCTTTATATGCCCTATAATCTTGTGCCCGAAAGCGTTTTGCGGTATAATATAGAGGACGACATATTTGCTTCAAAAGGCGAAAAGGACTGGTTCGGAAGAATTTACGACCCCTCGCAGCTTTACGGTTACAGCAGGCTTATGAGTACAGCGTGGAACGTGCGCTCCGCATCTCTTTCCGCAGACCAGAGCCGTTACCGCAATTTCGTTTACGCAAATTATCTTGATGTTCCGGATAATTTTGCCGCTGCGGATGAGGTCTTTGACAGAGATTACTACGAATTTATAACAGCCGAATCAGGAGCGGAGGGCAAAAGCACCCTTACAGACGCAGTTGTTTTCGGAAGAAAGCTGTATTATATAAGGTCGTGGCTCCGTGATAACTGCTCCTACTCCCTTAAAGCAGGAAAGCTGCCTTTCGGAAAGGATTTTGCAGATTATTTCGTTACGGAAACAAAGGAAGGCTCCTGCAGCCATTTTGCAACTGCGGCTGTGCTTCTCTGCCGTTATGCAGGAATCCCTGCAAGGTATATCGAGGGTTACGTTATTAAGCCGGGAGATTTTGACGAGGGCGCTTCATTCGGCAGCGTTTCCACCGTTGAAGTCACAGACGCAAGAGCACACGCCTGGGCGGAGGTATATATTGACGGCTACGGCTGGTATCCTATGGAATTTACTTCCGGTTACGGCAACGTTATCACAGCCGTTACAACCGTAAAGCAGGAGGAAGAAACTGAGGAAACAACGGCTGCTTCAACTGTTCCCGAGGAAGAACCGTCTGCTGTGACCTCTGCTCATTTGGTAGATAACGGCAATGCTCCCGAACAGGTGTCGGAGGCTTCCGACTCTGCGCAGACTGTTGTTTCGGAGGTACCCATGGCTGCATCGGAGGAACCCTCCGTATCGGAAAGCAGCGTTCGGGAACAGGGCGCACCCAAGGTAGGCTTTACCGTTTTCGGAAGAAAGGGCGGCGAAAAGGTGGATGTTGTTTACGACCTTACATGGCTGCTGGCTGTTGCACTGGTGCTGCTTCTTACGGCGGCTGTTATTGCTGCAAGGCGGATGATTATGGTAAAAAGCAGCAGAAAGGCTCCCGAAGCTGAGCCGAGAGCCGCAGCAAAGCAGATATACCGCCGTTTCAGACGGCTTGTGAAGGCAATGGGACTTCCCGTTGAAGCTGATGGTTCCTATGCCGAGTATATAAGCACCGTTGAAGAAGGGTCGCCGTACCTCGCTGACGGAGCTGCGGAAACGGTAATAAAGACCGCACTTAAAGCAGAATTCGGCGGCGGCAGCGTTACAAGGGAAGAAATACGGGAGATGTATTCCGCTGTGGGCATCGCTTCAAAGCGGTATCTTAATTCATTAAGCGCACCAAAAAGGTTTTTTGCAAGGTTTATTACCGGAATAATCGGATGATGAAAAAAATGAATAATGAATATTGAATAATGAAGAATGAATAATTATGGTATCGCCTGCGGCGATGTTATTTTAACGAACAGTTTTCCATTTAAATATTTTAGAGGTTCCCTTATGTTAAATCCCGTGAGCGCAGCGAACACCTAAATTATTCATTATTCACTATTCATTCTTCATTATTTATTAAATTTATATTAGGATAAGGAGCATTGAAAATGGAACTGCGAGATAAAAACGGACTTACGGAAAAGGAATTTCTTGCGGCGTATAAGCCGGGTGATTACCCACGCCCGTCGGTAACTGCGGACAACCTTATCTTTGCCAAGGACGGGGATAAATACCGCCTGCTTATGGTAAAAAGGGGAGGTCACCCCTGCCTTGGAATGTGGGCGCTGCCGGGAGGCTTTTCCAACCCCGGCGAAACTGTTGACAGCGCAGCCGCAAGGGAGCTTGAAGAAGAAACAGGGATAAAGGGTCTGCACCTTGAACAGGCAGGTCTTTTCAGCACTCCGGGTCGTGACCCAAGGACTTGGGTAATGACCTGCGCATTTATTTCCGTTGTGAATATGGGCGACGTTAAGGCAAAGGCTGCCGACGATGCAGACGATGTTTGCTGGTTTGAAGTGAATTTCAGCGAAAACAGGCTTGAACTGTCCTCACCCAAGGCGGTGCTTACTGCGGAAATACAGCTTGAACGTGAAAATTCCTGGGCAGGAGAAACGGTAAAGGCAAGGGTGCTGCGTTCGGAGGGCTTTGCCTTTGACCATGCGGAGATAATCTCTTCAGCCGTTCTTAAGCTGAGAAATATGGGCATTGAAATATAAGGGAGAACGTTTATGAAGCTGTTGTATGCAGAGGACGAGGAGGCTATGTCCGAAGCCGTTACCGATATTCTTACCTTTAACAAGTACATAGTCGACCCCGTTTATGACGGAGCGGACGCTCTGGATTACGCCCGTTCGGGGCATTATGACGGGATAATACTTGATATAATGATGCCGAAAATGGACGGCGTGGGGGTTCTTTCACAGCTAAGACGGGAGGGCTGCCGTACTCCTGTGCTGCTTCTTACCGCAAAATCGGATGTTGAGGACAAAATACGGGGTCTTGACGCAGGCGCAGACGATTACCTGCCAAAGCCCTTTGAAACGGGAGAGCTTCTTGCAAGGATAAGAGCCATGCTAAGGCGGAGAGAGGAGTTCACACCCGATATTCTCACCTGCGGCAACATTTCCCTTAATATGCAGTCCTGCGAGCTGAGCGGAAACGGACAGTCCTTTGTGCTGCCCAAGCTGGAATACAGGCTTATGGAGCAGCTTATGCTCAACAAGGGAACATATCTTTCCTCGGAGGAGCTGTTTGTCCGTGTTTGGGGCTACGACAGCGACTCGGAAATAGGAACGGTGTGGGTGTATATTTCCTACCTGCGGAAACGGCTTCTTGCCCTCGGTGCGGATATTGAGATAAAGGCGAAGCGCAGCACGGGTTATACCCTTGAAAAAAAGGACGGAGGAAAATGGTAAAAACACTGCGTAAAAAGTTTATTATAACCTCAATGGCGGCGGTGACGGTGCTGCTTGCGGTGCTTCTGGGAGCGCTGAACGCTGCAAACTATGTGTTTTCCTCAAACCAGTCTGCAGCAATGCTTGAAATGTTCTCACGGAACGAGGGTGCGTTCAAGCCTGGGCAGATGAAGCCCGATAAAAGACCGTTCCCCGAGCTGTTCGGCGGCGGACCCATAAGCGAGGACAACGCCATGTCTGCACGTTTTTTCCTTGTGCGAACTGACCTTGACGGTAACGTTATATTTGCCGATACAGCAAGAATTTCCTCGGTAACGGAAGCGGAAGCGAAGGACTACGCCGCAGAAGCACTTTCTTCGGGAAAATCGGACGGCAAGATAAGAAACTTTATCTACAAGACAAGCATTTCACGGAACGGCACGGAAAATGTGACCGTCTTTCTCGATATTTCAAATCAGATACGCTCATTTTTCTACACCCTTGCCATTTCGCTCCTTGCAGGTCTGATATGCTGGGGACTTATGCTGCTGCTTGTGCTGCTGCTGTCTAAAAAGGCGATACAGCCCGTTGCGGAAAGCTTTGAGAAGCAGAAGCGTTTTGTTACAGACGCAGGACACGAGCTGAAAACGCCCCTTGCCATAATCCTTGCCAACACCGAAGCGCTTGAGCTTCATTCGGGGGAAACGAAATGGAGCGCAAATATCCGTGCGCAGGTAAAGCGGCTGAACGGACTTATGCAGAATCTTCTTACCCTTTCCAAAATGGAGGAGAACGCATTGCAGCTTGATTTGGCGGATACCGACATTACGGCTGCAGTTGGGGAAGGGCTTGAACCTTTTTCCGAGCCTGCGGAAAGAAAGGGGATAAAAATTTCTTCGGAAATAGAGCAGGGCGTAAGCTGCCGCCTGAATAAGGAAGCGTTTTTGCAGCTTGTTTCAATACTTCTTGACAACGCCGTGAAATATTCCGTTAAGGACGGGGAGATATTTGTTAAGCTGACGAAAACGGATAAAAATGTGTTGTTTTCGGTGCAGAATAGCTGTGAGAGCCTGCCTGAGTGCGGCCCCGATAAGCTGTTTGACCGTTTTTACCGCAGCGACAGCGCAAGAACACAGAAAAACGGCGGCTGCGGAATAGGACTTTCCGCAGCAAAAGCCATAGCCGAAGCACATAAGGGCAGTATAACAGCGGAATACGGCGAGAAAAACACAATTACTTTTACGGTAAAGATAAGTACGGCAGTAAAGAAGCAGAAAAAGGATAAACCTGCAAATTGAAGACCCATCAGCGAAGCGATAACGGGATTCCAAAGGGATTAGTCCCTTTGGCAGGGGTCAAGGGGGCAGCGCCACCTTGTCGCTCTCCGCAGAGAGCGAAACACCCCTAAACTATAGTGCAACGCAAAGTAACAGCAAAACAAACAAAGCAAAAAACAAAGGCGCAATTCACATCAAAAATCGGAACCAAGCAATGCTTTGCATATCACAAAACTTGCGGAACCGATTGTGTGAATTGCGCCTATTCTATCGTATCAAGATAAACTACCCTCGCAGCAAATATACGGAGTGAAACGACGTGTATTTGCTGCGACACGGCAAACTTTGGCGGTAGCCTGACGCACAGAATCAGCATTGTTTCCCGGTTTTTCTGTAGGGGCGCACAGTGTGCGCCCGTGTGTCAGAACTTTTTGTGCGGTTCAACAGGTTTTGTAGGGGCAACCGTTACATAGTTTGCTGTATTATAAAATAATTGTTAAGAAACCTACTTCCAAAGTTTGTCGTGTCGCAGAAAAATGCTCGTCGCTGCGCTCCTTGCATTTTTCTGCGAGTAAGGTTTTATTTTATTGGGTAGAAATAGGCGCAATTCACATAGTCGGTTCCGCAGGTTATATGTTGTACAAAACCTTGCTTGATTCCGATTTTTTATGTGAATTGCGCCTTTGTTATCGTTACTTTATTTGCTTTTGCTGTTGCTTTGTGTTGCGCCTTAGTTTTGGGGTGTTTCGCTCCTGCGGGAGCGACAATGGGGCGCTGCCCCCTTGACCCCTGCCACCCTTTGAAAAGCGTGGACGTAAACTTTATTCTGCTTCGCAGTTGACGGCTGTTATTTCAGATAAAACGCCTTTGCGCCGTGAACTCCCGGTCTTACCTTTATTGAGGTCACTCCCGAAAGCTTTTCTCCGCTCCAAAGTTCGGCTGCATCTACAGGCTCATATATCTCCAGGTCTGTAAGGGCAATTTCCGCTTCGGTGTCAGTTTCTCCTGCATTGAATACCGCTATATACTGTCCGCCCTCTGCGCTTGCGGCTGTCCATAGTATGAACTCGCAGCCGTTTATCTCTCTGCGCCATACCTGATGTGAATGGCGTGAGTTACGGTGCATTTTTATGATGCCTTCATTGGTCAGCAGGCTCATTGTAAACTCGTCAAAGCCTGTCATTTCGCCGCCTATAATAAGCGGTGAACGGAAAATGCTCCAGAGGGTGAGCATTGTTATCTGCTCGTTTTCCGTGAATTTTGTGCGTATGGACTTATCGTAATCCTGCAGAATAGGTCCTATGGGCAGCATATCCGCATCGGGCCAATGTCCTGCACCCGTATGAACGCACCACTTTTCCGCACGTTCAAACATATTGTACAGAAGCTCCCATTTATCCCAGAAATCATCGGTAATGCGCCACATATTTGACACCTGCTTGTAAAGCTCCGCCTTTTCAAGAAGCGCAGGTCCGGGGGAAAGGCTCAGTATCATATCCCGTCCGCAGCCGTGAAGCGCCTCGCTGAGCATTACAAGCTCCTCTTCTTCGTGGGGAAGCTCTCTTGCAATATCGTCACACTTGATAAAGTCCACGCCCCAGCCTGCGTACAGCTCAAAAATGCTGTCGTAGTACGCCCTTGCGCCCTCTTTTTTCGGGTCAACGCCGTACATATCGGTGTTCCAGTGACATATGCTGTCCGTTTTTGCTATCTGACGTGCGGTCTTGTCCGTGCCCTTTATTGCGGTGTTGCGGTGTACCGCCTGACGGGGGATACCCCTCATAATGTGTATGCCGAATTTCAGCCCGAGAGAGTGAACGTACTCCGCAAGGGGCGCAAAGCCCTTTCCTCCTGCCGATGAGGGAAAGCGTTTTTCCGCAGGTATCAGACGGGAGTATTCGTCCATGCAAAGCTCCGTAAAGGGGTCGTATTCGTGATTTTTTGCATTGGGAGCGCTCCATTGAATATCCACGGTGATATATTCCCAACCGTACTGTTTAAGGTTTTTCGCCATAAATTCGGCGTTTCTTCTTACTGTTTCCTCGTCAACAGCCGCACCGTAGCAGTCCCAGCTGTTCCAGCCCATAGGCGCTGTAAGCATTTCCATAATATCAATCCTTTTATACAATTTTTATTCCCAGCAGCAAAGCCATATCCGCCGCTTGCGCAGCGTTCAGCTTCAAGCCTTTCAGTTCTGTAAAACGGTCGGAAACCGTTATCCCGTCGGTAATGCAGTCCGATAAGTCAAGCCCCGAAAGCATTGTCCCGAAAAAATCCGCTCTTGTAAAGTCGGCGTTCTTGAAAACGGTGCTTTTTATCCTGCATTTTGATATTGACGCTTCCTTCATATCGCATAAATCAAATCTGCAGCCGTTAAAGTTACCTTCGTAAAAGTCGCCGTAGCAGAAGGAGCTTTCCTTTGCGGCAAAGTCACGGAAGTCTGCACCTCTGAACAAACTTCCGTCAAAGCGGCAGAAGTCTGCGCAAACTTCCTTGAAATAAGCGTTCTCAAAACGGCAGCGTGAGAAAACACAGCCGTTAAAGCTTGCCCCGTAAAATCCTGCGCCCGTAAAATCGCAGTCCGTGAAGCGGCATTTTATGAATTTCACGTTCTCAAAGTCCAGCCCTGCACATTCAAGCCCCGTCAGTTCTTCCTTTTCCGCAGAAATATCCTGCACAGACGCTTCTTTGGATCTTGCCGCCGCAATTATTTCTTCAAGCATAAATGTTGTCCTTATTTAATACTAAGTTCATATCAACCTATAGACAAATCCGAAAGCTATAATTACGTCATTCGTCGTCAAGCTCCCTTGCCGTGCGACAGCACGCCTGCGGTCACTTTCCTTGATTGACGTAATTCTATCTCCCGTCTTTGTCTATAGAACGATATGAACTTAGTATTTAAGAATATAAAGCCTTATTTCCTGTCCGCCGCATTTTGCAACAAACTGAACGTCAACGCCCGAGCCGGTGTACACCTTCTGCTTTTCGATAAAGATGTTTTGCTCGGAACCGTTTTTGCCCGATTCAAAGGCTTTTATAACGTAGGAATCGGCTTTCTGAGTGTTTTTGGAAAGGGAAGAAGCGTTGAACACACGGCCGTCATCGGTGACAAGCACAGATGGAATACCGCTGCCAAGCTCGCCGCAAAGCAGGTCGTAAGCAGCCTTGCCGTCCGAACCGAAGGAAAGCACCTTATATCTGTCCATATTGTCATAAGAAGAGGCAATGCGGAATATCTGCTGCTCTTCTTCGGGAAGTGCGTCAACGTCGATGACCGCTTTTTCGTAAATGCTGTAATCTCTGAGCTGCTGGAAGGTTATTTTTCTGAGCATAAGCATTGTGTCCGACTGGTCAATGTTGCCCGAGAATTCCGTTTCCGAACAGGTCATGCCGTGTGCCGAAAGCCAGCTTTTCGCTTCCTCGCCGTAACGGAGAACGCTGCCCTCGGAGGTGAAATCCCACTTGCTTTCAAGGTTCAGATATTCACTGTAGACTGCAAGGCAGGGTATGCTGTAGGTACTGAGCTTTTCCTTGCCGCTTTTGAGAAATTCATCGCTGCTGACATAATATCCTGCCCCTGAAAGAGGAAGGTCGCCTGTGTAGTACAGCTTGTTTACAACAGCGCTGCCTGTAAGACTGCCCGAAACGCTGAGAGTGGTGGGGATCCCTGCGATGCCCACGCAGTTTTCGCTGCCGAAGCCTGAATCCGCAACAGCCGTTACCGAGATGTTCTCGCCGTTTTCATCGCTCACAACATCGTTTTCCTTGTTGATAAAGTTAGTTATCTTCTTTTCCGTTTCTTCAAGGGAATCCGCATTGAACGCACGGTAGAACACGCCGCCCGTTCCCTCCGCAATTTCGGTAAGATAGCCGATGTCCGTGTCGTTGCCAAGGCTTATGGAAATAACGGAAATGTTATTCTTTTTGCAGATGTAAACAGCCTTATCTTCGTTGTCCTTGAAGCTGTCATCTGAGGGCAGACCGTCCGTAATAAGCACAATGAATCTTCTGCGGCTTTCGTCCGTGAACGCTTCTGCAGCCTTCAGCACCGCTCCTGCGAAGTCCGTTCCGCTGAAGCTCTCGCTGCCGCTGCGTATGGATTCAAGACCATCTTCGGCAAGACTCTTGTCGGGTGACAGAGGTGAAACAAGGGTATACTGCGCCGTAAATTTCGCAACGCCGCAGCTTGTATTTTCGCCAAATACCTTCAACAGATTTTCCGAAAGGTCGATGCGTTTGAATTCAACATCGTTTTCCTCCGAACCGGAAACAAGCTCCTTAGGGTACATTGAGCCGGAGTTGTCGATAACGAACATAACGTCTGTGCCTGCGTCTGTACTGAATAACGCCCTGTCCGCTGCAAAATACAGACCATCGGATATATTGTCCGCAGATACAGCACCGCCGTTTATCGCAGAGGTTATCTCCTCCGCCGTTGAATTTTCATTTTCAAGGCGGAATATGCCTATATTGCCGACTTCTTCACCGCCAACGCCTATGGTAAGCGATGCGCTGCCGTCAGTGCCGGAAATGCGGTAAACGTTGCCGATGACGCCTGGGTAATTTCCCGTACCGGGATCGGCAGTTTCAACAGAAGCCGAGCTTACGGCTTTTGCTCCGCCCTTTACTATAAGCACCGCCGAATTCGTTGTAATGATACGTTCAAAATCCTCTCTGCCGCCGTCCGATGGGTCAAGAGGGTCTGCGCCGCATATGTACTCGCTGCCGTCGGGAATTCCGTCGCTGTCCGAATCGGCTTTTGTCGGGTCGGTTTTCAGGGTATTTTCCTCAAAATCGTCTGCAAGCCCGTCCATATCGGAATCAATGTAGTATCTTTCCTCAGCCTCCACTACTTTTTCTTCAACGGAAGCCATGGAAAGCCGCTTTGACGTTTCCTCGTAATAATCCTTGTTCATAAGGTTTACTGCTCCGAATACGCAGGCATAAGCCGCCGCAGCCACAAGTATAGCGGCAATTGCAGCTCTTATCCTTTTGCCTTGTACTTCCGGGTCAACGTAGTGATTATGTTTTCTTCTGCTTTTTTCTGTGGTGGCATTTGCCCCGTCCACAACGGTGAGATTATCGTCAAGACCAAGATTCTTGCGCAGCTTTTTGCCTTTTTTTGTATTTTTCTGCACAGGCTCGTCTTCTTCGGGTATGCTTTCCGTCGGCGCTTCTTCTTCGGCAGGTTCTTCCTCGGGAATTTCCTCCGTTACAGCCGTTTCTTCTTCAACGGGAACGAACTTCTCTTCCGTTTCCTCGGAAATAATTTCGGCAGGCTGCTGCGGCGCAGTCTTTTCCGCCTTGGCAGGAGTTCCAAAATCAAGCGTATCGTCAATAAGCACATCATCAAGCGGAATATCCTCTGAACGCTTGCCCATTCCTTTCCGTCTGCCCTTGTAGATACCCTGAAGCTCGTCAAGGTAAGGATCGTTTATGGTCTGCGGCATTTTTATCTCTTTCATATCCTTGCTATCAGGCATACTGTGACCCCTTTGTATTTTTTATAAAAATCAGAATAAGGGACAGGAAAAATCTTATCTGTCCCTTATTATTTGTTTTTGTTTTGTCTAATACTTTTATTCGTTGACCTTGAACTTTGAGACCTGTTCCATAAGAACCTCGGACTGACCGTTAAGCTCCTCGCAGGAAGCAGCGCTTTCTTCCGCAGTTGCAGAGTTCTGCTGAACTACCTCGGATATCTGGGCAATGCCGCTTGTGACCTGAAGAACAGCTTCGGACTGTTCTGCCGATGCGGCAGATATTTCTTCTATAAGTGCGTTGGTCTTTTCGGTAATGTCTGAAACTTCCGCCATGGATTTTACAGTTTCCGCAACGATAGCCGCACCCTTTTCAACGGCTGCAACGGTATCTCCGATTATTGCGGAGGTCTGCTTTGTAGCTTCGTCACTCTTTGTTGCAAGGTTTCTTACCTCGTCCGCAACTACCGCAAAGCCCTTTCCTGCTTCACCTGCTCTTGCAGCTTCAACTGCGGCGTTAAGAGCAAGGATATTTGTCTGGAAAGCTATATCTTCAATAGTTTTTATGATGTTTTCTATCTGTGCTGACTTTTCCTTTATATCGGTCATAGCGCTGCGCATTTCTTCCATTTCCTTCGCCTGAACTTCGACCTTTTCACAGGCTTCGGAAGCGTAAGCGTCAGCCTTTTCGGCGTTACCGGCATTAAGGCGTATCTTTTCGGAAATATAATTGATAGTTGCGGAAAGTTCTTCGATAGCCGCTGCCTGACGGGTAGTACCCTCTGCAAGGAGCTGTGAGCCGTTTGCTATCTGAGCTGAACCGGAAGAGACCTCCGCAGCGGAAACGTTCAGGTGATTTACCACTTCTCCGAGCTGCTGCTGGATAGCCTCCATAGCATTGCGTATAGCGGTGAAGTCGCCTACATATTCGACCTCGGGAGAAACGGTGAAATCGCCGTTTTCCATAGCGCCCATTACCGTTGTCATATCACGGATATACATTGCAAGGCTGTCCTTTGTGTGACTGAGAATGGATACCATTTCGCCCACTTCGTTCTTGGGAAGCTTTGAATTATCGACCTGCGCTCCAAGATTTCCGGCTTCCATTTCCTCGGTAAGTTTCTTGGCTGTAACGACAGGTCTTATGATCTGGCTGTTGGTAAATACAACAAGAAGGAATACTATTAAAGTGCAGGCAACGATCTCGCAAATAAACGAGATAAGTATCGACTGGTAAAGCATGGTATTTGTCCTTTTGGTCGAAACGCCTGCGAAATATGCGCCGATAACATTTCCATCGTTGTCAGTTACGGGAGTATATAAGCAGAAGTGTTCCTGACCGAGAATATCGGCGTTGCCTTCATACTGTTCTCCGCCTTCTATGACAGCCTTTTTTACCTTGTCGCTCATTTCCGTGCCAACGGCTCTGCTGCCGTCATCGTTCATAACGGTAGTGGCGATTCTTGTGCTTCCTGCAAAAACGGTAACTTCCGCTTCAACAGTTTTCTTTATTTCGTCAAGGTATTCTTCGTCGGTAAAATCAACGCCCACAAAAGCCGCTCCGATCACTTCTTCAATGGAGTTGCGGACAGGCACAGCGTTCAGATAATAAAGAGGTATTCTTTCATCGCCGCTTATGAATCCTCCGTATGAACCGCCCGAAAGGACTTTGTCATAATCAAGATTTGTCATAAGTGCATTATCGCTTTTCCATATAACGTTTCCGTCCTTATTGATGAAAAGTCCGAAAAAGCTGCAGTCATCTGCGTTTGTCTCAAATCTGCTCTGTATAACGGTGCCTCGGTCAAGGTCAAAGGCACGGACAAAATCTACATTTTCCGCAAGCTCGGCGTTAATGTCGTCCGCTTCTGTGCAAAGCCTGTCTATTTCGTTAGAAAGGACGTTGCTTGCTACCTCCACTTCGGTAGACAGAGACGATTTTACAAGTTTTTGGAACTCCATCATATTAATAGTTCCCAGTGCAAACATGAAGGCTACAACAAGAGCTATCGTTACAAGAATTAGTGATTTGCCGATTTTTGACATGATCTATACCACCTTAAACTTGATGTCGAACAGACGGCAGAATACCCTTGTACCGTCTTCCATATGTTTATATTTTATTATACCATATAATAAAAAATTGTCAAGCAATACTGCGGATTTTGTTAAAAACAAACAAATGTTATTCGCAAATATATGGGATATAATGGAATTTTAGTTTGGCAGCACGCCTTTTTTATTTGCGTCCTCCAGAAGCGAATAGAAATACTCCCAAAGCTCCTCCGAACCGTCCTTTATTTTCATGCTCCGCTCCGCAACCATGCCGAAATGAACGCCATGCTCCTTCCAGGAAATGCCGTCCCTTGTGTAATTCAGCAGCATAGGCTGTATCCTGTCCATAGCATTGGCAAAACGTGCTTCGGGGGTGGTATTTTCTTCAAATTCGTCCCACAGACCTCTGTATTCCGCCTGCTGGTCGGGAGGGAGAATTCCGAAAATGCGCTCTGCGGCTTTAAGCTCACGCTCACGCTTTGTCTTGTACCCCTCTTTATCGTAGCAGTAGGTGTCACCTGCATCGACCTCCACCGCATCGTGTACAAGAACCATTTTCATGACCCTTACAACGTCCACAGGCTCGTTGGAATATTCCGCAAGCACCGCCGCTGCGATTGCAAGGGAAAAGGAATGCTCCGCATCGTTTTCACGCCTTGGAAGAGGCTTTCTCTCACGGAAATTTTCCTCAAATTCCTTTGACCCCTCCGGCAGGTCATCACGGAGAATGTAGGTCTGGCGGTAAAGGTTCTTCATTTTGTCCAGTTCAAGGAGAAATTCAAGCTGACGCTTCATTCTTTCCGTATCCCTGCTCATTTTACATTTCCCTTTCTGCTCTGCATATGTCCCGCAAACCATGAAACTATGGACGGCGGAAAAAGTCCTGCTCCGACGGCGGCTGCTTTCATAGTTATCGTCGGGATAATAAGGACCTTCCTGCGGAACATTCCGTCAACGGCGTATTTTGCCGCAGCTTCGCTGGTAATGCCTTTCAGATTGAATTTCACTCCTGCAACGCTGTTGAAATTGGTATCGACGGGACCGGGGCAGAATGCGCTTACCGAAACTGCGCTGCCCTCGTTTTTCAGCTCCCTGTCCAACGCCTCCGTAAGCCTTACGATATAGTTTTTGGTGGAATAGTAGGTTGCCATATAAGGTCCCGGCATAAAGCCTGCGGCGGAAGCGACATTAAGGATGTAGCCGCTGTTCTTCTCACGGAAGTCCTTTAGGAACAGCTTTGCGAGGATATGAACGGCTTTGATGTTAACGTCTATCATTTTAAGCTCCGTATCAAGGTCGGTGTCCGCAAACTTGCCGAAAAGCCCGAAGCCTGCGTTGTTCACAAGAATATCGGGGCTGTATTTTTTGGCTTCTTCATAAAGGCGGAAGCATTCCTTTTTGTCCGAAAGGTCGGCGGTGATTATCTTCACACGGTTTTCGCCGATCTCCTTCCGCAGCTCCTCAAGGGCAGCTTCATTTCTTCCCGAGATTACAAGTCTTATGCCCCGTGCGGCAAGCTCTCTTGCAATATCTCTTCCTATACCCGAGCTTGCGCCCGTAACAAGTGCAGTCATAATTTCCTCCAAAAGGTTACTTTTTCTCAGCTTCAATAAATTTTTCCCACATTTCGGGGCAATACCCCACCGCCGCAGCCTTTCCGCAGCGGACAACGGGAGTTTTGTACAGCTTAGGCTGTTCGCACAGCTTGTCATACTTTGCGTCGTCAAGAAGATATTTTATATTGCAGTAGTCCTTTGAAGAGCTGTCGATCAGGCTGTCAATACTGCCTAATGCCTTTACAACGCTGTCAAACTCGCCCTTGCTCATGCCTTTTGAGAGAAGGTCGATGTACTGTACCTTAACGCCCCGTTCCTTGAACCAGCGCTCGGCTTTTTTTGTGTCGAAGCATTTTGCTTTTCCGAATATCTGTATAGCCATAAATTTTTCCTTTCAACGGGAAATGACCCCATTGCTTATTATATGCGCAGAAACGGCATACGCCGTAAAAACCTTAAAACAGCAACGGGCTGCTGCACATTATACTAATTCCAAACCAACCTATAGACAAATCCAACAGCCATAACCCAGCCACTCGGCGTCAAGCTCCCTTGCAAGGCACCAAGCATTGCTGCGGTCGCTTTCCTTGATTGGCTGTGTTCTATCTGTCGTCTTTGTCTATAGAACGATTTGGAATTAGTATTAAATGATTTTTTATAAACTGCGGGCGGATAATATCCGCCCCTACGCAAAGCCGTGTATTTTAACGGTTTGAACTTGTAGGGACGGCTACCAGCCGCCCGTTTGGGTTATAAAACTATTATTGTGCAACAGCCTGTTAATATATAATTTTTATATTCTTTCGCTGAACATTGAGCTTAAAGAAAGCATTGTTGAATAATCGAGAGTGCCGTTTTCTGTGTAGCTTACCACCTGAGCCTTAAGACCTGCGGCTCTGCTTATTCCCGAAGCCTTGTCTGCGGTCTTGCCTGTGAAGGAGTAGCTGCCGCTTAAAATGGACTTAACGGCATTTGCGTCGGCGGACTTGAAAGCCTCCTTGTCAAGGGTCAGCTTGTTGTCCGAGCCTACCTTTATGCCTATTCTGCCCAAAGCGCCGGAATACGCCTTTGCTGTGTTTGTCATATAAACGCCGTTTTTAAGAGCGTCAACGCTGCCCGACTTCTGGAGAGCATCTACCGTTGCATTGTAATCATCGGCAAAGGTCTGTACCTTTTCTGCAAGAGCGTCCCTGTTGTTCAGTTCTGTTCTTCCCGAAACAGCAAGCGCCGAAGCGGAGCTGCTGAGCTTTTTAGCCGCTGCGGAAAGATTTTTTTCACTTTCAACAGTACCCGTATCATTGCCGGAGAATACTTTTTTGTACTCCTCCATCATGGATTTTTGGTAGCTTTTTGAGCGTACCATATCCGCTCTTTTCATAAGGGAGTAAAGCTCGGATGTGGAATTTGCATTTGTATTTCCGTACTTCTTGGAGCCGGAAGAAAGTAAAGAAGAATAATAAGAATTGGACATATAAGCGTTGATACCATATAATGCCATAATGATCAGTCTCCTTTTTTATTTAACATATCCGCTCTTG
>JALEJQ010000079.1 GCA_022769565.1 Oscillospiraceae bacterium | reverse complement strand
GCTTGAAGAAAAGGAAAAGCAGGAGCGTTACCGCAAGCTTTGCGGCAAGTCCTATTCAAAGGAATTTGATGGCTACATTTGCCGCAAATCTACGGGAGAGCTTATAAAGCCGAACTATTTCTCTGATCACTTCAAATTGATTCTTAAAAAGCACGGCCTGAGAAAGATTCGTTTGCACGACCTCCGTCACACCTGTGCATCGTTGCTGCTGAAAAACGGCGTGCCTATGAAGCAGATTCAAGAGTGGCTTGGACATTCAAGTTTTAATACAACAGCCAACACATACAGTCATTTGGACTACTCCTCAAAAATTATGTCGGCGGAAACTATGGAGAAAATCCTTGGTGTGGTGTAATGTGCAGTATCGTGCTGTTTTGTGACAAAGTGTCTTTGTGTCGTTTTTGTGCCGTTTGGCTTAAATTACAACGGTACAAACGAGTAAAAACGAGCTGATTCAGGATAACAAAAAAGTCTCTCGAAGCCCTATTCTACGAGCTTTGAGAGACCTTGGTGCCGCTGACCGGACTTGAACCGGTACGGTATTGCTACCGAGGGATTTTAAGTCCCTTGTGTCTGCCGATTTCACCACAGCGGCAATTGCAATAATTATTATACTACATAACAGACATTAATGTCAAGGTTTTTATCCAAATTTTCACGAAAAACATTTATCCAAATTTTCACGAAAAAATAAAGCTGCACAAAAACTCATATCTGCCGCACCATTTTATACAGTGCGGCAGACATTCGCAAAATGTTATTCTTCTTTGCCGTCATCCTCTTCGGCAGGGGTGGGAGCCGTTTGCACGGGAGCGCTTCCCCTATTGTTTGCTGCATTGGTGTTTATCTCGTCAATAAGAGAGGTAATGTCAAGCATCATTGCGCCGCTGTCGCCGGAAGCAACTGTGGGCAGCCTGCCGTCCCACTTGTCTATGTAGCTCATAAGGATTATCTCCGGCGTGATCTGCTCGGATTTAAGGCGGTACGCCTCAGCTTCTGCCTCAGCCTCTGCCACCGTCTGTTCAGCCTCTACCTTTATTCTCTGGAGGTCCTGTTCAGCCTTGAGAGCGTTCTGCTGGGCGGTCTGCTTTGCCTCGATAGCGGCATTGTACTCCTCCGTAAATTCAAAGGAAATGATATTGAATATCTGTATATCAATGCCGTATGAGCTTATCTTGTCCTTAAGCTGCTCGCTCATAAGGTCGCTGACGGTCTGTCTGTTGGTGATAAGCTCCTCGGCGGTGTAGCGTGCCGTTACCGCTTTTACGCACTCCTGTATCGCCGGAGTGATTATGACGGATTCATAGTCCATTCCGATGTTCTTATAAACAGAAGCGGAGTAGGAATTCATTATCTTGTAGTTAACGGCAATAGTGGAACGCACCGTCTGGAGGTCCTTTGAAGCCGAAGAACATTCCGCTTCCGCCTTCTGCACTCTGTTGTCCACAAGAATGATGTTCTGCACAAAGGGTATCTTAAAGTGAAGTCCCTCGCTGAGTACCTGGTCGGACACCTTTCCGAAGGTGGTAACTACCCCCGTGTGACCCGACGTTACCGCAGTAAAAGCATTAAGCACTATAATAAGCGCAATAAGCACAACGATAACGGTAACAATTATCTTTTTTACGGAAGAACCTCCTCTTCCTACATTAACAATATTTGGATTATCCATTTAATTTATCCTCCCGATCAAAAAGCCAACTCTTCGCTGTCGTCCGCATCGTCTGCAGGAATGTCCTTTTCGTCAATTTTCTTGTCGTCAAGGCTCATATCGTAATCCTGCTCGTAATCATCGTCGTCGATATAATAGCTGTAATCCTCAACAGCCGAGCGCTTCTTCGCCTTGCAGCTCTTCACAAGCGCAACAATGGCAACAGCCAGCGCCGCACAGGAAAGAACTATGCTTATAACGCCTAAGGTAACAGCAATAGCTTTTACCTTCTTAACATTGTATTGAGCCAGTTTTCCCTTGGTTTCTTCAAGCTTATCCTTAGCTTCGTCAAATTTGTCCTTTGCGCCGTCAAGCATACGCTTTGCCGTAATAACCGCATTCAATAACATAAAACGTCATCCTTTCAAAAATGAATTATTTGTCTTCAAGAGATTTAAGTGCTTTCGCCTCGTCACGGTCAACCTTTATTTTTCCGTCCCTGATGACAGTTACCTCCGATTTGTCAAAGGTAACAGCAGCTTCTTCGGATTTTTCGGGTTTTACCTTCAGCTTGCCCGTAAGAAGATTGACCTCTTCAACATAGCCCTTGAATTTTTCCGTACTTACATAAGCGCCAACCTTAGGCGTGGTCTTGAGCAGAGCCTCGTAGCTGTCCTGCTCATATTTAAGGCAGCACATAAGCCTGCCGCAGGTGCCGGAAATTTTAGTGGGGTTAAGGGAAAGCCCCTGTTCCTTCGCCATTTTGATGGACACAGGCTGAAAATCGCCAAGGAAGCCCTTGCAGCAGAACTGCCTGCCGCAGATCCCAAGTCCCCCCAGTATCTTCGCTTCGTCCCTTACGCCTATCTGCCGCAGCTCTATCCTTGTTCTGAACACAGAAGCAAGGTCCTTTACAAGCTCACGGAAATCCACTCTTGTTTCAGCCGTAAAATAGAACAGCAGCTTGTTGTTGTCAAAGGTACATTCAACGTCCACCAGCTTCATATCCAGCTTATGTGCAAGTATTTTCTCCTGACATATTTTAAAGGCGTTCTGCTCCTTTATTTTATTCTGCTCAACTATTTTTTTGTCCGATTCCGTTGCCGCCCTTATGATAGGTTTAAGGGGAACGGTTATCTTGCTGTCCTCCACCTTGCGGTTGG
>JALEJQ010000077.1 GCA_022769565.1 Oscillospiraceae bacterium | reverse complement strand
AGTTACTCTTACCAACGGAATGAGAGATTTTATTGCAGGAGATTTTTTTGCAGGACTTTATACTCTTACGGAAGCCCTGCTCACTGCCGAGGGACTGGCTGTCGGAGCGGCTTCGGCAATTGCCCGGCTTACAAAAATTTTCGGGATATAGGAAAGGAGCGCATAAACTGAGTGTTCTTCACGACATTGTTCTTCCTGCGCTTTACAGCTTCATAGCTTCAATAGCGTTTGGCATACAGTTCAACATACGCTTCCGTCACATAATCGTTGCGGCGGTGGGCGGCATTATAAGTCAGGTCATTTTCAGTGCCGCAGAACTAAGCGGAAGCAGCGAAATGCTCTGTTACTTTCTCGCTGCCTGTGCAATATCGGTATACTCGGAAATTCTCGCAAGGCGGCTCCGCGTTCCCGTTAATATGTACCTTATCGTCGCAATTATCCCCCTTGTTCCGGGAGGAATGATATACAACGCCATGATAACCCTTGTCAACGGCAATGCACAGGAATTTGCAAATCAATGCGCCGCCACCTTCGGCGTTGCAGGCTCCATTGCAATGGGCGTTTTCGCCGTTTCATCTCTTGCAAGAATAATCAAGGGAATAAACAAGGTTTAAATTCGGAATTCGGAATTCGGAATTCGGAATTATGGGCGCTTCGCTAAATGGAATAATTTATGTAGGGGACGGGTCTCCCGTCCCGATTCAACCAAATTCGGTGCAATCGGGACGGGAGACCCGTCCCCTACATAAAAATGAATAGTGAATAATTAAGGTGTTCGCTTCGCTCACGGATTTTAATTTTTGTCAAGCGGTTATCCGTGAAAAAGCGGGCGCACAATGTGCGCCCCTACATAGAAATATCATCGCCGCAGGCGATACCTTAATTATTCATTCTTCGTTATTCATTATTCACTATTCATTTAGCGAAGCGCATATAATTCCGCATTCCGAATTCCGAATTCCGAATTCCGAATTTACTCATCGCCCCCAGAACTGCCTGTCAAGAGTCCTGAACTGAACTGCGCCTGCGATATGCTGCTTGTCGATGACCTCGTCACCGCTCATATCGGCGATCGTCCTTGACAGCTTCAGAATCCTGTTGTAGCCTCTTGCGGAAAGTCCCATTTTGTCGAATACGTTTTTCAGCGTGTCCTTTGCGCTGTCCGTAAGAGGACACACTTCCGCTATAAGTCCGTCGGAAATGCCTGCGTTGCAGGTTATGCCCGTACCCTTGAAACGTGCGGTCTGTATTTCTCTTGCTTTAAGCACACGCTCCCTTATTGCCGCAGAGGATTCTTCCTTGGCTGCCGAAGACATACTTTCAAAATCAACGGGATTTATGCGGCAGTGTATATCGAAGCGGTCAAGCATGGGGCCGCTTATCCTTGAAAGATACGCCGTGACCTGATTTTTTGTGCAGCGGCACTCATGGTTAGGGTGTCCGAAATAGCCGCAGGGACAAGGGTTCATTGCCGCTATGAGCATAAAGGAACAGGGATATGTAACCGTTCCGCTTTCCCTTGAAATGGTTATTTTTTTGTCCTCAAGAGGCTGACGAAGCACCTCAAGCGTCGGACGGGAAAATTCCGCAAGCTCGTCAAGGAAAAGCACTCCGTTGTGTGCAAGGGAAATTTCTCCCGGATGAGGAACGGAGCCGCCTCCCGAAAGTCCTACCGATGAAATTGTGTGGTGTGGCGAGCGGAAAGGACGCCTTGTTACAAGAGGAGTGTCCGGGTCAAGCACTCCGCATATGGAATGAACGTTAGTAGTTTCGATAGACTCTTCAAAGGTCATTCCCGGCAGGATAGTGGTTATCCTTTTTGCCATCATTGACTTGCCCGAGCCGGGAGCGCCTATCATCAGCACGTTATGTCCACCTGCCGCCGCAATTTCAAGCGCCTTTTTCACCATTTTCTGACCCTTTACCTCGGAAAAATCAACCGTATCGAAGCGCTCCGCCTCCCTGACCTTATATGCAGGCTGGGGAGCAATGGGTGCGCTGCCGTCAAAGTGCTTTATAAGGTCGGCTGTGTTCCTTACGCCGTAGACCCTTATACCTTCAACAACGCTTGCTTCGTAGGCGTTTATTTCGGGAACAAAGACCTGCTCAAAGCCCTCTTTTTTCGCAAGAAGCACCATTGGCAGAACGCCGTTTACCCCTCTCAGGTCGCCGTTAAGGGAAACCTCGCCGATAAACGCAGATTTGGATATGTCTGCGGTGATGTTTCCCGTTATGCAGAGCAGCGCCGTAAAAATGGCAAGGTCGTGGGCGCTGCCCGTCTTTTTCGTGTCCGCAGGAGCAAGGTTAACGATTATCCTTGACAGCGGAAAGCTGATATATGAAGCACGGAGAGCCGCCCTTATGCGCTCACGGCTCTCTCTTATTACCGTGTCCGCAAGTCCGATAATGTCAAACGAGGGAGTGCCTCTGCTTGTTTCTATCTCAACATCAACGGGAAATGCGTTCAGTCCGAACAGACCAAGGCTGTTTACCTTTGCGTACATACCGATTCTCCTTAACAGTTTTCCATATGTTCTTCAAGCCAGTCCAGAATATCGTCATAGACCTCCTGCTTGTCCACCTCGTTGAGTATCTCGTGGCGCATACCGGGGTAAATATGCAGCTCTGCATCCTCCGAGCCTGCGTCGGTCATTCTCTTGAACAGGTCGGTAAGGCATCTTCCGTATCTTCCAACGGGGTCGTCGGAGCCGCCTGCAATGAACACGGGAAGATAATCCGCCACCTTTTCCGCCCAGTCCTTCGTTGAAACATATTTTACAAGCATAACAAGGTCGTACATTGCCTGTGCGGTAAAAATAAAGGTGCAGTACGGGTCTGCGGCGTATTTGTCAATAACGTTCCTGTCGCTTGAAATCCAGTCATAGTCGGTAAGGGGGTCTTCTATCTTCATATTTGACATTCCGAACATCATTCGGTCAAGCGCCTTTGAACGGAAGCGCTTTCCTTTTATTTTTGCCGTGGATTCAATAAGCGCTAGACAAGCGTCTGCACCGAAGCGGAGGGAAATCGTACCGAGAATAAGCGCACCGTCATAAAGCTCGCTGTACTTTGCAAGAGTTGTTCTCACAACAAGAGAACCCATGCTGTGACCGAGGATATAATAAGGGAAGGAAGCGTATCTTTCCTGCATCATTCTTGTAAGGGTGACAACGTCCTTGACAAGGTATCTCCAGCCGTTTTTGTCGCCGAAAAAGCCAAGGTCGTCCTCGCTGTTTACGGAAGAACCGTGACCGATATGGTCGTTTCCGCAGACGATGAAGCCCTTGCCGCAAAGGAAGTCGATAAAATCCTCATATCTTGCAATATATTCGCACATTCCGTGAACTATCTGCACAACTCCCCTTGCCTTTTCGTTAACGGGAGTGTAAATGTAATAAGCGGTGTTGTAAAGCCCGTTTGAGCTTTTAAAAAATCCTGTGGTTTTTTCAAAATTCATGGCTTTTCTGTCCTTTCGGGAATAAAGTTTACATAAGGCAATACCGCACAAAGATTGTGTGCGAAAATTGCGATGTTCAATAAAATTGAACAGTCAGATTTTTCGTCAGATTGTATCAAAACGACGCAGGAATACTTTGTTGTATTTAAGGCAAACGACCGCTTCGCATTAAATATCGTTTGCCTTGGAGTTTTGGTGCAATATGACGGAAAATATGCAAGCAGGGCGTACACAAAGCCGTAGGCGGTCTTTGTGCGGTATTGCCTTAATAATTATACCATTATTATTAAGTCTTGACAACCTTTTTATTCCGTTTTTCACACGGTTTTGAAAAGTAAACGTTACCGTGATATTTTATTATGTTTTTTTATTTAAGCAGTTGTTAAAAAATTATTAAACCTATTTCCATTTGCAATAAAGTATGATATAATTTTATCAAGGCTGTGTGCTTATAAAAACACACAAAAATTTATTTATGAGGTGACTTTTATGAACGAAAAAGAACTGTATTCCCTCTGGTGTGAAAAGGCAACCGAAGACCCTGACCTTCAGAACGAGCTGAAGTCCATTGCAGACGACGAAGAAGCAATTAAAGATAGATTTTACCGTGACCTTGAATTCGGCACAGGCGGTCTGAGAGGCGTTATCGGTGCAGGCTCCTACAGAATGAACATCTATACCGTCCGCCGTGCAACACAGGGTCTTGCAGACTACGTTAAGGAAGCATTCCCTGCTAAACCTTCCGTTGCCATCGCTTACGACAGCAGAATCAAGTCGGACGTTTTCGCTAAAACTGCTGCTTCCGTTCTTGCTGCAAACGGCATCAAGGTACACATCTATTCCGAGCTTATGCCTACTCCTATGCTCTCCTATGCGGTAAGAGCATTGGGCTGCAGCGCAGGTATCGTTATCACCGCCAGCCACAACCCTGCAAAGTACAACGGCTACAAGGTTTACGGCTCCGACGGCTGCCAGATCACTCTCGGCGTTGCAGAGATCGTTCTTAAAAACATAAACAGCGTTCCTATGTTCGGCGGCGCAAAGTACATTTCCTTTGAGGAGGGCGTTGCTGACGGTTCTATCAACTATATCGGCAAGGACGTTATCGACAGCTACCTTGACAACGTTTCAAAGCAGGGCATACACACAGATCTCGTTGCTTCAAGCGGCTTAAAGGTAGTTTACAGCCCTCTTAACGGCACAGGCAACAAGCCGGTAAGAGCTATCCTTGACAAAATAGGCATCAAGGACGTTACCGTTGTTCCCGAGCAGGAATATCCCGACGGAAACTTCACCACCTGTCCTTACCCCAACCCCGAAATAAAGGAAGCACTTGCTCTCGGTCTTAAGCTCTGCGAAACAGTAAAGCCCGACCTTCTCCTTGCAACAGACCCCGACTGCGACCGTGTGGGAATCGCAGTTCCCTCCGACAACGGCTACGTTCTTTTCACAGGCAACGAAGTGGGCGCAATGCTCCTTGAATACATCTGCTCCGAAAAGACAAAGCTGGGCACAATGCCTGCCGACCCCGTTGCTGTAAAGACTATCGTTACAACGGATATTGCACAGAAAATTGCCGATGAATACGGCGTAAAGATGATAAACGTTCTCACAGGCTTCAAGTTTATCGGCGAACAGATCGGATTCCTTGAAGCAAAGGGCGAGGAAAACCGCTATATCTTCGGTTTTGAGGAAAGCTACGGCTACCTTGCAGGCTCTTATGTAAGAGACAAGGACGCAGTTGTTGCTTCAATGCTCATCTGCGAAATGGCTGCATTCTACCGCACAAAGGGCATCTCCCTCCTTCAGGCAAGAGAGAATATGTACGCTAAGTACGGCGTTTACAAGCACTCTCAGCAGTCCTTCACCTGCGAAGGCGTAACAGGTATGGAGAGAATGAAGGAGATCATGTCAGACCTCCGCACAAATACACCCAAGACCATCGGCGGACTTACAGTAACACGCTTTGACGATTACCTTGCAAGCACTTCCGTTGATACAGCAAGCGGCAACAAGACAATGATAACCCTGCCCAAGTCGGATGTTCTCACATTCGTGCTTACAGACGGTGCATCCGTAATTATCCGTCCTTCCGGTACAGAGCCTAAGATAAAGGCTTACTACACTACCACGGGTAAAACTCAGGAAGAAGCAAGCGAGCTCCAGACCAAGATCGCAGACGACTTCAAGAAGATACTTGGTTTCTGAGTAAAGATAAAATACGCCAAAATAATGGGATTCCAAAGGGATGAGTCCCTTTGGCGCAGGTTCTTAGGGGCGCGGAGCCCCTAAGTCGCTCTCCGCAGAGAGCGAAATCCCCTAAAGTAAGGCTTAACGCATTGTAATGTTAAACCAAGCAAAATAAAAAATCCAAAGGCGCAATTCACATAAAAAAGCGGAACCGATAAAGGCTTTGTACAACACAAAACCTGCGGAACCGACTAATGTGAATTGCGCCTGTTTCTATCCCGTATAAACAAAGTATCCTCCGCAGAAAAATATATTGAGCGCAGCGAAATGTATTTTTCTGCGGCGCAGCAAAGTAGGGCGTTGTTATGAACACGAAGTTATTTTTACGGATAAAGCGTTGCAACCCAAGAACGGTTGCTTCAAATTTAATGAATAATGAAAAA
>JALEJQ010000070.1 GCA_022769565.1 Oscillospiraceae bacterium | reverse complement strand
GTATTAATCAGCGTTTCCTTAGTATTATAACCTTTCAACAACGTGTCCGTCTTCAAGGAATACAGTCCGTGAGCCGTATGAAGCACATTCGGAGGAGTGTGTTACCTGCAGGACGGTGATACCCTTTTCCTTGTTGATCTTGGAGAAAAGCTGCATTATTTCCGTAGTCATATGTGTGTCAAGGTTACCGGTGGGTTCATCGGCAAGGAGCAGCTCAGGCTCTCCCATTATGGCTCTGGCAATAGCCACTCTCTGCTGCTGACCTCCCGAAAGCTGAGAGGGCATAGCCTTGCGCTTGTCGGAAAGACCTGTCAGCTCAAGTATCTCATCAAGGCGGTCTTTAAGCTCTGCGCAGCGCTTGCCCCGAACGTTAAGGGGCAGCATTATATTGTCGGCTACCGAAAGATTCTGAACAAGGTTATAAAACTGAAATATAAAGCCTATCTTTTCAAGACGCAGCTTTGAAAGCTGTTTTTCCTTCATAGCGGAAATGTCCTCGCCGCACAGCTCTATCGTGCCGCCGAAATCCCTGTCAAGACCGCCGATAAGGTAAAGCATAGTGGATTTTCGGCTTCCCGACGCTCCCATAAGCGACACAAATTCTCCCTTTTCAACGGAAAAGCTGAGCCCGTCCAGAACACGGGCAGCTGCGTCACCCTTGCCGAACTGTTTTGTTACATTTTTTACATCTATGATTGGCATAACCGTTACTCCTTTATCATTCATATTTAAGCTGCTCGGAGATCTTCATTTTCCGCAGCGACTTGTACGGGAACAATACCGTCAGCGAGAATACTGCCAGCAGTATCGCCGTAAGCCCCATAAGCTCGGGAATATCAAATACGAGCGGAAGCTCTGTTCCTATGCTGTACATTATGTATTTTATTGGCAGCGAAAGCAGCATTCCCAGCGGCACGGATAAAATTATCGGCAGTATACTTGAAATGACCGTTTCGATAAGGAGCATTTTTCTCAGCTTGCTTTTTTCCATTGCAACCGACAGCAGCACCGCATTTTCACGCTTTCTGCTCTCAAAGCCGATTAGCTGATTGCTTACAACGCCGACAAACGTCAGGGCAAGTCCGATAAAGCCAAGCATTTTTACCATCATTGTTTCGCTTGCATTTTCCTGTTCTGTCTGTTCAACATAAGCCTTATAGGTCTTTACCTCGTCTGCCGTTCCGGAGAAATATTTGCTTATGGAGCCAACGAGCTTATCGTCATAACCCTCCTCGCAGCGGATAAGAACATACATCGGTCTATCGGTGTTGCAGGCGATATAGTTATCACGACTGAGCATAACGCCCTTGCCCGTGGGGTCGAAATAAACCGTATTGATATATCCCGAAAGCTTAAGTTTAAGTCTGCAGGGAATAAAGCTGTCGCTGTTGACGTTAAGCTCAACGGTATCGCCGACCGCTATCCCTGCCTCGTCGGCAAAGGATCTGCTGCAGTAAAATTCATCATCGTTTACCTTATCGGGCAGTCCCTCAATGGCATTGAACTGCCTTTCACCGTCCGCAGGGTCGTGATCATCGCCGAAAACCGCTGAATTCTTTATTTCCGTACCGTTCACCTCAATATAGGAATACGGCATATAATAAACATTTTCGGTGGAAATGACCCCTTCAAGATCGTCAATATAATCGTAAAGGAAATCCTCTTGGCTCGTTCCTATCATTACAATATCGGTATTAAAGGTCTCGCCGGAGAAAAGTCCGTACAGCGAATCGGAAAAAATAAAAAGCAGCATACATATGCTTGAAGCTGCGGCAATAAGTGCGCCGCTTGCGACAGTGCTCTTTTTTGTGCCTGCTTCTGCGGCAGCAAGCCTTGCAACAGGCATTCCCGTTTTTTCAAAAAACGCTTCAAGCAGCCTTGCCCCGTATACCGAAACATAGGGAAACAGCAGATACACGCCCAGTACAAGCGCAATAAAACAAATGATAGAGGCAGCTGCGTTGTTCTTTACAAAAACAAGCACGATACCCGCAACAAGAGCAATTATTCCGATAATGCTTTTGACAGGCGAAAATCTGAACTCGGTATCCTTATTAAGAAATATTATATCACGGATAGCCGTGCGGCTTGCGGCAGCTATCTCCTTTATGGTGCAGGCACTTTCAAGGACAACGGAACCAATGATAACAGCTATCTTTACGCCTATGCTCATAGCTCCGAAATCAAGTGAATCTGTATCGCTTACGAACATTGCGTTCAGAAAAGGCTCTCTGACAGCTTCGTAAACAATTATTCCGGGAATACTTCCCATAAGCGCATAGAGGATATTTTCAAGCATAAGTATAAAAGCCGTTCTGCGCTGTGAAATGCCAAGGCTGCGGAGAGTTCCGACAACTGCCATTCTCTCGTTCATTATTCTTTCGGCGACCGTTACCGTAATAATGATAACAACAAGCAGACACACCGCAAACATTGTGTAAAAAAGGGTCGAGATCTGATCGACCGCATCGTCGATGTCCTTGTTGTTTCTTATATTTAATACCTCCGATTCGGGGTAATGCTCTTTGAGATATTCCTCGGCAATATCGGCGTCCCTGTCGTCGGTAAAATCGATCAATGCCTGCAGATATATCGTTTCTCCGCCGGTAAGCCTTGCCATACCCTCGGGACTTATTACACAAACATCTCTGTCGTTGATAATGCCGCCTCTTTCCACAAGCATTTTTACGGTAAATCTATGCTTTTCGCCATAGTCGTCATAAAACTCTATGGTATCTCCCACCGAGTAGCCGAGAAGCTCCGCAAGCTCTTTAGTCATGGCGGTCTCGTTTTCCGTAAGCTCCATTTCTGTCAGCATGACCTTCATATCATAGGCTTTTTTCAGATCTGTACACATTACAGTAACATCTGTTTCTACCGCATAGCTGTACATCGGAGGAACAATTTATACGGAACATTTCAAGAAAACCAACCGAACAAGCCGTAATGTATTGAAAAAAGCAATAAATACGTTGTATTATGACTATATACAAACAAAATCAGCCGTGGCTACTTTCTTATGTGCAGCCACGG